>JBEEGK010000147.1:0-10683 GCA_041166845.1 Acidobacteriaceae bacterium | reverse complement strand
TGCTTCACTATCAATACGACTGCGACCAGAATTTCGGAAAATGCAAGGATGAAGAGCAATTCTTCCTGGGGAACGGCTATGGGCTGTGGCAGTGGAAGCACTACAAGAAAGGAAAGCTGAAGAAAACGGCAGTAATGAATGATATACAGAATGGCATTGCGGCACAGATGCTTCCGTGTCCCGAGAGCTACAAGTAGCTGGCGGTCACAGGAATGCGAGCCAAATACAATTTGCAACTTTTTCGCGATTAACGATACAGACCTAACTGCGAAAACACCGGAAGCGACTTCCTGGCGAAATTAAGTTTGAAGATACGAAGCGTCAGGATCTCTACCGTAAGGCAGATCTACTGGACTTGGGTACTTACTCGGGTAGGGTACTGGAAGAATCTTGTCTAACAGTTGCGACTTGAATGGAGTCTTGCTCCACTTACCAGATCCACTTTTTTTGATCCCTTAGGGTAACCAGTCTGTCGAGGGCAGAAATGAGATCGTGCAAATCTACAGGCTTGTGCGCCATGTAATCGACGCCCATGTTTAGAGACGCCATAGAATTGTGGACGGTGGCATAGCCTGTGCAGATTATGACCACAGGCTTTGGCCTTTTCGAGACCGCAGCGTGCGCAACCTCTAACCCTGCATCCTGCCTCTCCATGTTTAAATCCGTGACGACTGCATCAAAACTAGATCCGAGCAGTATTTCGAGCGCCTCGCGCCCGCTTTCAGCGGTTGTAACGACGTAGCCTTCGCCCTCGAAAATCATACTCAAGGTCAGTAGAACGCTGGCTTCGTCATCTACTAGAAGAATTGTTTTCTTTTCAGACATTAATTGAAAAATTCTACGCTTGTAATCGCTGCCCCCGACACTGATCGATTCGCACGAAAGTCGCGAGCCCTTGGAATCGCTGGCTTCAGTGACTCTGCGGATGGTTTTTTGGGCAGCCTGGGACTATGCCTTCAAGCGTTCTCGGCACGCTCCGTCCGTCCATTTGCGGAATGATGAAAATCATAAGGAATTTGGGTTCGTTACAGAACGGACTCGGACCCTGTCTTTTATTACGCTTCCTGACGCACGAAAATTAAGAATTTTGAAGCTTACCCCGATTGCTATCGCTGTTTGCGAGTCGTGTGACAGGGAGTTTTGCACTCTCGTCCATCTGTTTAAGACGATGCCCTGAGAGAAATGGAAGACCTCTACGCTGCGCACTCATGTGAAGTGAAGGAAAGCTAAATAGGACAGCGCCTTTATTCATGAATGAAATTGCCCGGGCTTTCACTCTACTGTCAGCAATAAGACAGAACATTCCTCTCAAGCCTGAGATTGCCAAGAGCTGGGTCGTGGAATTCCATTCCGTATTGAATCGGGTAGAAGAGACCACTGGACTGAGCATGGGAGAATTCCGAATATCGCGGATGCAATTGCATCGGGAAACCCTCGGCGCACATCCAAAAACGGGACAGGTATATGTCGTGGGCACGATCGTAGTTGACCGTACTCACTTTTTATTAAAGGTTGATGCGGCCCTTGCGTATTTTACTAATCAGGAACCCGACCGAACTTAGCGCACGGACGCAGTTCTCCCATTCCCTGAAGTCCACGGCTTTCTCTGGCTGCTCTTCTTTTATGGCTGCCCGGGTCTTAAGATTCTTCACTATAAAAGATATGGAAACATAGTCTAAAGCGTAAGGCCGCAAGCAGCGCTCAAAGTGAGACCGTGCAACTTACCGAACCATGCAACCGCGATTTTTCCGGCGCATCTCATGGCCGGAGGATAAAACAATGGATCAAAATGACACTGTTAATATCTTAGGAAAACTCATCGAAACCTGCCGAGATGGACAGAAGGGATACCAGGATGCCGCCGAGCATATTAAGCGCCCGGATCTGAAAACTTATTTTGCTCAACAGAGTGTTGAGCGTGGCAAGTTTGCAGAGGAACTGGAAAGGGAGATCTCCCGCTTCAGCAAGGCTGAGAAAAAGGAGTCAGGATCAGTCGCTGCGGCACTTCACCGCGCCTGGATAGATACCAAAGCGAACCTTGGCGCAGGTGACAAGTCAATCCTCGATTCAGTGGAGCAAGGTGAAGACGTTGCCAAGAAGGCGTACGAAGACGCGCTTACTGGGGGAAAGTTGAATTCGGCTGTCGCGGCAATTGTTCAGCGCCAAGCTGAAAGCGTAAAGCGCGCCCATGACAAGGTGAGATCCGTAAGGGATCAATTGGCAGCATAGTAAATCTCGGCGGTTCTTAACGGGTTTATAGCCGAGCTCACTGCGCTTACAGGTTCAACTCGGCAATAAACCCGTTTCATGATGCCCCACCGCGCCGAGCATAAGATTAACCTCGCCAAAAACGTGGACGGCTCTGGGCCAGCTGTAAACAAGAGAATCGAAAGATCCGATGCTCACACGACGAAGGTTCCTTGCCACCGCAGCCGGCACCATGGCTGCGGCACGTCTTCATACGAAGAGTCAAAGCAAGGTCAGGGTTGCGCTCAGCGTCCCCAGGGACGCGACGGGTCCGTACATGCCGATCGACTTTGTCGGCCTGTCTTATGAGGTCCAGCAACTCGCGGATCCAAGTTTTTTTTCGGCGCAAAACGGCGGGTTAATTCGCGAGTTCAAAGCACTCTCATCAACTGGCGTTCTGCGCCTTGGGGGCAACACCAGCGAGTTTGCTTACTGGAAACCCGCGCCTGATTCGCCCGAACCAGAGCATCCTCAAGTCCGTGAGGCCGAGGGTGAGCCGAAGGCGCACTTCTATGCAGTGACGCCCCAGGCAGTCACGAACCTGGCGGAGTTCCTTCAAGCCGCACGTTGGAACTGCATCTACGGCATCGGGATGGGCGCGAATACACCGGCACGCGCCGTCGACGAAGCTGCATTCGTGGCCAAGACGCTGGGCGACAGTCTCCAATACTTCCAGGTCGGAAACGAGGCGGATCTATTTGACCGGCACCTGCGCGATCCGAAAACATGGTCTGCCAAGGCGTACTTGGAAGAATGGCTCGCGCTGGCGCGCGCTATCACAGCTCGGGTGTCGGAGGCGAAGTTCGGCATGCCTGACATCGCGAGCAACGTGTCATGGCTAACTGAGATTGCTGATCTTTGGTCTTCCGTCCAGGCCCCGCCCCCCGTAACCACCCTGACTCATCATTATTACTTTGGCGGGCCGGCGACGAACCCCGAGGTCAACATTCCGAACTTGCTGAAACCGGCTACGATGCAAAAAGTGCAGAACACAGCGAATATCGCATCGACCGCAGCCAGAAAAATGGGTGCGCGCGTACGCATGACCGAAGGCAACACCTGCTATCGCGGAGGCAAGCCGGGTGTTTCCGATGTGTTTGCCGCTGCGCTTTGGTCTGCCGACTATTCGCTGCTGTTGGCGAGTAATGACTATTCCGGGGTCAATCTGCACGGTGGTACTGGCAAGTCTGTGGCCAATTCCGTTGGCGGATCTCTGCCTGGCGATGCGCTCCTGGAAACGCGGGGCGAGAGTCCCGAACAGATTGCCGCGCATCCGCATCCTTTTTATACACCTATTGGGACATTTAGCTCGGACTATGTGTCGGAGCCCGTCGCCTATGGGCTCAAGTTTGCGGGCTCGTTGAGCGGCGGAACACAGTTGAGGACCGACTTTTCGACGAAGCTGCAAGCGACGGGAGTCAATGCAACGGCGTATGCTGCGAAACTGACTAACGGGCACACATGCGTGATCATTCTGAACAAGGACGCGGCAGCAGACCTCGAAGTGGAGCTCGACTTTGGTCGCGACGCAAGTGGAGTGGTGCAAACCGAGAGATTACACGCACCATCACTCGACAGCCGCAAAGCCCACATCACCACGTCAGCGAAGACCGGCTTGCTCAAGCAGGGCAAGTGCTCCGTTACCGTTCCCCATGCGTCGGGATTACGGCTTACCTTGATTTGACGCGCTCCCTTCCGCGCCGAACTGCTGGCGCGAACTTGTCCTACTATATGGATTCGCTTGTCATACGTGCGCTAAAATCGGTGTTCTAGAGGCGCCAATGAAGCGTCGCGACTTCCTTATCGATTCCGCTTACGCCGTGGGAGCTGCTTCGCTCCGCTCTCATCCTTTCGTCCGTGCCCTTGTCAGCCAGACCCTCCCGAGACGCTTCGCTGCAAGTGACACGATTACGCTGGGCAAAACGGGAATCAAGACTAGCCGTTTGGCAATGGGAACGGGCACAGTCGGATCCGCACACACATCCCACCAAAGCTCGATGGGAGTCAAAGGCCTTTCTGAGCTCCTGCTGAATGGATACGATCACGGTCTACGCTTCTTTGACACGGCGGATTCTTACGGGAGTCACCCGCACGTGGCCGAAGCAATTCGGCAGCTTCCGCGGGACAAGATCGCTGTCATGACGAAGACCTGGGCGCGAGATCCGCAAACAGCACGTGCGGATCTGGATCGCTTCCGTCGCGAGTTGAAGACTGATTATCTCGACATCTGCCTCATGCACTGCGTGACCGAAGCGGACTGGACTACGCGTTTCCGCGGCGTGATGGACGTGCTGTCTGAGGCGAAAGAAAAAGGCATCATACGAACTCACGGCTGCTCATGTCACAGCCTCGAAGCCCTTCGTGCGGCTGAGAAGTCTCCCTGGGTGGAAGTTGATTTGGTGCGCATGAATCCGATCGGATCCCACATGGATGGAGAACCTGAAACGGTGGCCGCAATTATCCGAGAAATGCACGCGGCAGGAAAGGGGATCATCGGCATGAAGATTTTGGGTCAGGGGGACCTCAGCAAGCGTCAGAGTGAGGCGCTGAAATTCGCCCTTTCGCTCGGCACACTAGACGCGTTCACGATCGGCGCGGAGAGCAAAACGGAACAGGAAGATCTAATCCGCAGAATCGGCACGTCGGCCTGAGAGCTGCGAACTTATAGGTTGCCAAGAAAAATCAACGACGACGACGCTACCGCAGGCGCTTTTGCAAAAGCTCATGCCTCAGTAGAATCGCCCAAGGAGGCTTTCATGAAACGGCGCGAGTTTATCAAGGGAGTCGCGGTCGCAGGAATCGCCTCTTCGCTCGATCCAGTTCTCAATGCGTCGACCGGTTTGATCGAGCGGCGAACCCTTGGTCACACTGGCGAGAAAGTCTCTATGGTGGGACTGGGCGGATACCATGTTGGGAATCAGAGAGACGAGAGCGAGAGCATTCGTATTATCCGAGCGGCTCTCGACGGGGGCATCAACTTTCTCGACAATTGTTGGGACTACAACGGCGGACAAAGCGAGATCCGCATGGGCAAGGCTTTGCGCGATGGCTATCGGCTGAAAGCTTTTCTTATGACGAAGATCGATGGTCGAGACGCGAAGACTGCTGAAAACCAAATCGACGAATCGCTACGCCGACTTCAGACCGACCACATCGACCTTCTGCAGTTCCACGAAGTGATCCGCATGAACGATCCGGAGCGGATCTTCGCGGCAGGCGGCGGCATGGAAGCCGCCGTGAAAGCCAAGCAAGCTGGAAAGATTCGCTACATCGGATTCACCGGGCACAAGAGTCCGGAGATCCACCGCCACATGTTGGAAGTGGCCGACCAGCACAAGTTCCTGTTCGCCAGCGTGCAGATGCCGCTGAACGTTATGGACGTGCACTTTGACAGCTTTCAAAAGATTGTCCTTCCCATGCTGGTCATGAAGAACATCGGCGTGCTGGGAATGAAGCCGATGGGAAGTGGCATCATTCTTAAGAGTAAAGTGGTGACGCCGGTTGAGTGTCTGCATTATGCAATGAGTCTGCCGACCAGCGTCGTAATCACGGGATGTGATTCGATGGATGTACTTCAACAGGCACTCCAGACTGCTCGCGAGTTCAAGCCTCTTGACGACGCTCAACGTGCCGCATTGTTGGCCAAGACGGCGGAAATCGCAAAGAAGGGTCAGTTAGAGCTTTACAAAACGACTACCAATTTCGACGGAACGATTCACAACCCGCAGTGGTTGGGATAAAACGCACAGTTTAGAAGAGCTCATAGGTTTCTGCCGACATTAGGAGGAGGGTAGGATGGCATTCGATCCACAGTCGCTCACCAGCAATCTCGATAATAAAGAACATGCGTTGCGTTCGCGCCTGGCATCGTTAGGCGGCTTGCTGGTTGCCTATTCAGGGGGGACTGATTCGGCGTTTCTGACATGGTCGGCGCACGAGGTACTAGGAGAAAGAATGCTGGCGGTGTTGGCGGATTCTCCCAGCCTGCCACGTCGTGAATTGAAGTTAGCGATTGAATTTGCGGAGGATTGGAAGATTCCGTTGAAGGTTGTCGCCACTGGTGAGATGGGCCTGGCGAAGTACACGCGAAACGACACTGGCCGCTGCTTCCACTGCAAAAACGAGCTGTTTACGGTCTTGGAGAAAGAGCGCGAGAAGTTGGGCCTTCATCATATCGCGTATGGCAAAAATGTCGACGATCAAGGTGATTTTCGTCCTGGTCAACGCGCAGCCGAACAGCACGGCGTTCTAAGTCCGCTGACAGAAGCAGGGCTTACGAAGATCGAAATTCGCTCGCTGTCGGAGCGGGCTGGTCTTCAGATTTGGAACAAACCTGCTTCGGCGTGTCTCTCCTCGCGAATTGAGTATGGACGTCCAGTCACGCGCGAAGCGTTAGCCGCGATCGAAGCCGGGGAAGATTCTTTGCGAGAGCTCGGGTTCCGGCATGCGCGTGTGCGCCACCACGGAGACATCGTGCGGATCGAGATCGCACGGGAAGAGTTCGCTCGCGCCTTCAGTCCCGAAATGGCAGCGCGGCTAGTACTGGTCTTCAAGAAGCTAGGGTTCGAGTATGTAACGCTCGATTGTGAAGGATACCGCTCAGGCTCTATGAATGCTGTGCTGCCGATCGAGCAGATTAGGATGGAGAACTGAATGCACGTCGCTTACCTCGAGTGCTTCTCGGGAATCAGCGGAGGCATGATGCTCGGTGCGCTCGTCGATGCCGGGATCAGTCAAGGGCTGCTGCAGCGGGCCGCGAGTGCGCTGAATATTGGGGCTGAGCTTCGCATCAGCCGTGTTGACCGCAGCGGAATCTCTGCCACGAAGCTTGATGTGCTCGTAGCCGGAAGGCATGCGGATGCCCCAGATCACGGCCATGATCATAGGCACACTACGAATGAAGACCGTGGAAACGGCCAACATCACGAACACTCAGACCAGCACACCGGTGAGCATCAGCACGGGCGCGCTCTTTCTGAAATTAAGAGAATCATCGGGGCAGCCGACATACCGCGAGAGGCACGCCAGACCGCAATTCGCGCGTTCGAACTCCTCGGCGAAGCTGAAGCAGGAATTCACAATGTTCCCGTCGAATCGGTTCACTTTCACGAAGTCGGCGCCGTGGATGCAATCGTGGATATTGTCTGCGCGTCAGTGGGATGTCACGCGCTGGCCGTCGATCGATTCATCTGCTCTCCCCTGAATGTGGGCGGAGGGACGGTAAGTTGCGCCCACGGTGAGTTTCCCGTTCCGGCACCTGCAACCCTTTCCTTACTGAAGGGCGCGCCGGTTTACTCTTCAGGCATCAACAAAGAATTGGTCACACCCACAGGCGCCGCACTAGTTCGCGCACTGAATTGCTCATTCTCTGCATTTCCGCCAATGAGTGTCGAATCCGCTGGCTATGGTGCGGGTTCGCGCGATCATCACGGATTTCCAAATGTTCTTCGCATTTCGATTGGTGACTTGGTTGAGACGCAAGTAACCGCCAACCGCCATGATTCCGATCACAACGTAACAGTACTGGAGACCACCATCGACGATCTAAGTCCGCAAATAATAGGCTATGTGACCGAACGTCTGTTTGCGGAAGGAGCACTGGATGTCTTCATCGTGCCGGCGCAGATGAAGAAGAACCGGCCGGGATCGCTGCTGACGGTTTTGTGCGACGAAACGGCTGCTACAGCGCTACGGGAAATCATTTTTCGCGAGACCAGCACGATTGGAATTCGAACGCGGTGTGAGAGACGCGACTGCCTCGAACGGGCAATTCTTCCCGTGACGACACAATGGGGCGTAGTCAGGGTGAAAGAATCACGATTAAACGGAAGGATAACTAACTTTACACCTGAATACGAAGACTGCCGGCGGATGGCAGAGGCTAACTCTGTCCCGCTCAAGCAGGTGCAGCAGGAGACGATAAGTTCATATCTCGAGCGGGGCCACAATTCCACTGCAACATCCGGGGACAGCGCCAAACCCCTGAGCACGAAGTCGCACGTCGTTTGACAATGGACCAGAGCACACTCAGGAAGCTGCTTGAGCAAGTTCGCGACTCGCAGCTCTCGCCTGACGAAGCGATTACACGGCTGCGTCACCTTCCCTTCGAAGATCTGGGCTTTGCCAAGATCGATCACCACCGACCCCTGCGCGTCGGTATGCCTGAAGTGATCTACTCGGAAGGCAAGACTCCTGAACAGGTCGCCAAGATCTTTGCGCGAATGGCGGAGCACAGTGGCAACGTGCTCGCAACTCGGGCGAATCAAGAAAAATTCGAAGCCGTGCGCGCTCGTGTCACTGAAGCGCAATTCCATCCCATTCCAGGCTGTATTGTTCTGCATCGCAACCATGAGAAGCGAGGTCATGGCCCGCTTGCGGTTGTTTGTGCCGGAACGAGTGATCTGCCGGTAGCCCAAGAAGCTGCCGTAACCGCCGATATCATGGGCAATGAGGTCGAGCAACTCTGTGACGTCGGAGTTGCCGGGTTGCATCGTCTGCTCTCGCACCTTGACCTTCTTGGTCGCGCTCGCGTCTTGATTGTTTGCGCCGGCATGGAAGGCGCTCTACCCACCGTGGTGGCCGGACTTGTAAAAGCGCCGGTGATCTGTGTACCTACCAGTGTTGGATACGGTGCCTCGTTCGGAGGGCTGGCCGCACTGCTGGGCATGCTGAACTCGTGCTCCCCAAATACGGCAGTGGTAAACATTGACAACGGATTCGGTGCCGCTTACCTAGCTTCCATGATCAATCAGTTATGAACGGCCCTGTGCGTTCCCCACAGGGACCCGATTTGCTCCGTCTCACCAGTCCAAGGATTGGGATTGAACGTCAAAAGTAGTCAACGGCAAGAGCGGCATCCCCCCATTGAAGCTGTGTACCTAGTGATCACCCACAACACAAGCAGCATGGCGCACCCAGTGTAAAACAGACTTTAGATTGACTGGCCCATCGCATTCAACGATGCTGCGAATGGCGTTTCATTTGCGCAGCAGCTCCTGCACAACCTTCGGACTCACGCCATTGCGTTCAGCAGAGTTCCAAATGTGTGGCGACAGGTGTGATAAGAGACCCGCTTCGTTACTCCGGCGCCCGATAAACGCTAATGACACAACAAGAACAACTCCCAACGGGAACAAGGGTTCATCGCAAACCGGCCGCCAATGACAACTGGGGTGACTCGCAGGAGGCGACATTCCGACTGCGGGCTTCGATTTCAGGATATCCAATTCCTTGATGAGCTCATGCCAAGCGGAAGTCGAGAAGTGCCCCGAGGCCAAGCGGTTGAAGACGCATCAGCCCGAAATTAACCGGAGATTACCCCAAGGAGGACAGCGACCATGAACAAGTACGTCACGGAACTGATCGGGACGTTCTTTCTCGTTCTAACCGTCGGATGCACAATGATCGCCGGCGCAGCGGGCGTGATTCCGCCGCTGGCCATCGGTTCGGCACTGATGGTCATGGTTTTTGCGGGCGGCACATCTCCGGAGGGCACTACAACCCGGCGGTTACCCTAGGCGTCTGGATCCGCGGGCGATGCGACATAAAAGATGTCGTACCCCACATGGTTTCTCAAGTCATAGGCGCTGTTCTCGCTGCAGGCGCGGGTGAAGTATCTGAAGGCTGGCGCGGCAGGGGCGGCGATGAATCCGGCACTGGGGCCGGCCCGTTTAGCCGAGTTTCTTTTCACCTTTGCCCTGGTCTTCGTCGTACTCAACGTCGCCACCTCCAAGGGCACATCGAGTAACTCGTTCTACGGATTGGCGATCGGGATGACGGTCATGACAGGTGCCTTCGCGGTCGGGAGCATTTCAGGTGGCGCGTTTAATCCGGCCGTTGCCGTGGGTATCACTACGATGGGACTCTCCGCTGGTCGAGCCTTTGGATCTACTTCGTGGCCGACTTTCTGGGCGGAGCCATCGCAGGACTGAGCTTTAAGGCACTAAACCCCGAGGACATGTAATCCCGGCAGAGCTTGCCGTAGTGGCCGGCGAAAAATCGTCACTTCCCATGCGCGCGGTTCGGTCCCTATTGCGTTTCTCGTCAAAACTGTCAACAAAACGTATTTAGGGAAGCGTGTAGAGTAAAGTTTTGTAAATCCTGGTTGCCGCTATTGACCTCTGAAACATCAGAACAGATTCTATTCTGGCGGTCCGAATAAGGATTCAATGCAATTTGGCAATATACCGCGACCGGATCAGGCCTTTGCGCGTCCAATCCCCAGAGGGTCTGCACGTAAATAGCTTCTCGAAGGAGTTAGATGATAGCGAATGCTTGCGATAAGCGAGGACAGCAGAAAACGTCACGGTTAACGCCTTTTCGCTCGGAACCGCCCCACTCTGGTTTAGCGCTCACGGACCAGGCGGCTAAAACACGAATCGTATTCTGCATCGTTCTCCCACTTGTCCTTTCAGCGTCCATGGCGTGGACAGGGTG
>JBEEGK010000146.1:0-2544 GCA_041166845.1 Acidobacteriaceae bacterium | reverse complement strand
GCTTCACCCGATATTTACGGCAAGGATCGCTTGTTCGCATATCTCAGACGTGAATCCGCGCCGGATAAAGCCCAAGACGCGCAGGTAGACGCACTGGAGAAAGCCGGACATCCGGTAGTGCGAATTTCTCTGGGAGATGTCTACGATCTGGGTCAGGAGTTCTTCCGTTGGGAGTTCGCTACGGCCGTGGCCGGATCCATTCTTGGAATCAATGCGTTCAATCAACCCGACGTTGAGGCCAGTAAAGTCGCTACCCGGGAGCTGACCTCGGCGTACGAAAAGACAGGTTCCCTTCCAGCGGAGACGCCACTTTTTGAAGATGGTGAAACCGGAATAAAACTCTTTACCGATTCAAAGAACACCGACGCCTTAAGCAAATCCGTGGGAAGTGACAAGTCTCTCGTCGGCTATCTGCGCGCACATCTGAATCGCATCGGCGAGGGAGACTATTTCGGTTTGCTCGCCTACATCGAGATGAACGGCGAGCACGAAGCAAGTTTGCAGAAGGGCCGTCATAAAACACGCGACAAAAAGCACGTCGCCACGTGCCTTGGGTTTGGCCCGCGGTTCCTGCACTCCACTGGACAAGCCTATAAAGGCGGGCCGAACAGTGGCGTGTTCCTGCAGGTGACTTGCGATGATGCCGTTGATATCCCTGTCCCCGGACAAAAGTACACTTTCGGAGTGGTGAAAGCAGCCCAGGCTCGCGGGGATTTCCAGGTCTTGATCGAGCGAGGAAGACGCGCTCTTCGGATTCATCTTGGGAAGGATCTGAAAAGCAATCTGGCCACGTTGGAATCAGCGTTGACAGAAGCGCTGAAGTGAGTCTCTCGCTTTCCGGTAGTCCTGAAGTACACTGGATCGGCCCAACTATTTAGAAAAACGATTTAACACTGACATTTGTACCACGAAGGAGCAGCTATGCGACTGGGTATGGTCGGTCTGGGGAAGATGGGCGCGAACATGGCGCGCAGGCTGATGCGCGGCGATCACGAAATTGTCGCCAGTGATTTGAGCGCAGGTAACGTAGGCATGATGGCCAAAGAAGGCGCTGTATCATCAGCTTCGCTGGATGATTTTGTAAGCAAGCTCGCGAAGCCGCGCATCGCATGGCTGATGGTGCCGGCGGGCGATCCCACCGAGAAAACCGTGCAGGAACTCTCACGGCGGATGGATCCTGGCGACGTTCTCATAGACGGCGGCAACTCTTATTTCAAAGACGACGTACGGCGCGCGAATCAACTCTCTGAAAAAGGCATTCACTACCTGGACGTCGGCACCAGCGGCGGCGTTTGGGGACTTGAACGCGGATACTGCATGATGATTGGCGGACCAAAAGAAGTCGTGCAGCGGCTCGACCCGATTTTCAAGACGCTGGCTCCCGGACGCGGCGATATTCCGCGCACTCCGGGCCGTGAAAAAATATCTGGAACGGCGGAAGATGGGTACATTCACTGCGGACCATCCGGCGCCGGACACTTCGTGAAGATGGTGCACAACGGCATCGAGTACGGAATCATGCAGGCTTACGCTGAGGGTTTCGACATTTTCAAGAACGCAAACAGCAAAGAAGTCGCCGCTGATCACCGCTTCGAACTCAACTTGCCTGATATCGCTGAAGTGTGGCGGCGTGGCAGCGTTGTGAGTTCTTGGCTCCTCGACCTGACTGCGATAGCGTTGGCCGAGAACCCGACGCTTTCCGAATACACCGGCTTCGTGCAGGATTCCGGTGAAGGGCGTTGGACGATTCAGGCGGCCCTGGAAGAGGCAGTACCTGCGGAAGTGCTTTCGGCGGCGCTCTATACCAGGTTTCGTTCCCGCCAGGAACATACCTTCGCCGAGAAAATGCTCTCCGCCATGCGCCAGAAGTTTGGCGGCCATATCGAGCTGAAGGCGTCCAAATAAACTAACCAGCCTGCTGATGGTCTACGAGAGGAAAGGAATGCCCCAAACCGAGGTGATGCCTGAAACAAAGCAGATTGGAAGGCTGGGCGACCCGTGTGTGATGGTCATCTTCGGCGCTGCCGGCGATCTCACGCGCCGCAAACTGATTCCAGCGCTCTACAATCTTGCCCAAAATCAATTATTGTCGCGCGAATTTGCGATTGTGGGTGTGGCGCGCAACGTCATGACCACCGAGGAGTTTCGTAAGAAAGTTTCCGACGACATAAAACAGTTTGCCACCGGTAGTCTCGATCCCGATCTTTGGGAGTGGTTCCTTCGCCGGCTTCACTACATTACGGGAGAGTTCAACGATAAGGAACTTTATCCGAAAATAAAAGACTCTCTCGCCGCCGTGGACAAAGAGCATGCGACCCACGGGAATTACTTTTTTTATCTTGCCACCGCCGCTGATTTCTTTGCGGCAATTGTTGAGAACCTTGCCGCTGCCGGCTTAATGCAACAAGACAAACAGCACTGGCGCCGCGTGATCGTCGAAAAGCCCTTTGGACGCGATCTTGATTCCGCAAGGGCACTGAATAAACAGTTGCTCAAAGTCGTTGACGAGAACCAGATTTACCGCATTGATCATTATCTGGGAAA
>JBEEGK010000145.1:0-3655 GCA_041166845.1 Acidobacteriaceae bacterium | reverse complement strand
GGATCATATAAGGGCTCGGTCCAGGTAGAGGAATCTTTATTAGTAAACCGGATCGGAATGTTTGGCTCCGGGAATTTTTTAGTTTCTGGAGTTGACCGAAATACTAATCACCCAGCCTTGGCTCTCCTAAATTCGGACGGAGCGCTTCGACGTCTTCTTGATGTGCCTAAAGACATGGGCAAAATGGGCTGCGGCTCTTCACGACGCAGCCGATCTTCCCGCTAAGGTACCCATCTTAGCTCCAGTGCAATTAGTTCCTTTTCAACATAGTATTCTGGTCATACCGGAAAATTCCTCCGGAAGTTCTAAAGCGCCGATCCTAGAAGTCAGGGATAGTGGGTCCATCCGGGCAATTCGGCTAGTAGTTCCCGACGTTTATTCTGTTGATTCATTCATCCCATCCAATGATCACTGGTATGTCAGATTTAAGGTCACTCCCGCGACCAAGAATGTTTCCAGCACTGACTTTGTTTACGATCCCCCATTATTTGAAGTCAACCCGGCCGATGGAACTCTATTAAGGGAGTTGCAGGCACAACCGGTGCTCACTACAGGTATCGCCTGTGCCCATGATGAGAAATTCATCGCATTTCGACTTCAGAACGAACGATTTGTTGGAATGCGGGGAGAGATAGAACATCCATAGCCGGAAGGGAATCCCAGCGTTGCCGCGCAGAAGACATTTCTCCTCTCCTATTACGCTGTGCAGCATCTGGAGTGGGGTGGCAGCCTGTGCAATCGAGCTCAGTATGTAACGCCACTTGTTCTGGTCCACATCGGACGTCGTTGACACTCGAATCTCCATTAGCTACCTTGGTCTGTCCCGGTAAGGAATCGCAATGGCTTCGCGCCGAGAGTTCCTGGGGAAGACCGCCGTTGTTACGGCCGCTCTAGCAACGGCAGGCGCCACAGCTTTTCCTTCCAGCGCTCACTCCCTCATCTGCACAAAAACGGAGACCACCAGTCTTTGTGGTACGTGGAGATTTCAGGCCGACCCAGGCAATGCTGGCACCCGGGAATCCTGGTTCGCGGCAGACCATTCCGCGACAGACTGGCATGACGTTGAAGTACCCCATACCTGGCAAGTCGACTCTTCCCGAGCGAAGTATCGGGGAATCACCTGGTACCGGCGCGAATTCGAAGCCGTTTCTACCTCGCACGAGGCGGCGGTGCGGATCGAGTTCGAAGCGGTCTTCCACTCAGCGACCGTGTGGGTGAACGGCCAATTGGTGGGGGAACATCTGCGCAAGGGCTATACCGCTTTCGCACTTGACGTCACGCCGATGCTCCGCTGGGGTCAAGCCAACTGTATCGTGGTTCGGGTGGAGAGCGATTTCAACGATCAGATGCTGCCGCGAGACCGCTCGAGCGATTGGGCGATTGACGGGGGTATCTTTCGTCCTGTGCAGCTGTTGGTCACTCCTAAGACCTTCATAGAACGGGTTGATGTTGACGCGGTGCCGGATCTCAATACAGGGGAAGCGGCCCTTACCCTTTCTGCTTACTGCAAAAATACGAGCGCCAAACAGTGGAGGGGAACTGCGTCGTTTCGGATCGTGGACGATGAAACCGGACTCACTGTTCTAACAAACTCGCGGCCAGCCAGTTTTTCGATCAAAGCCGGAGCCAGCCAAACGTTCGCCCTTACGGGTTCCCTGGCGAAGGCAAAATTGTGGCACTTTGACTCTCCGAATTTGTACCGGCTTGAGTTGTCTATCACCAACGGGAACGAGGGTCATCAGCTTGAGACAATTTTTGGAGTGCGGAAACTCGAAGTCAAAGATGGCCAGTTCCACCTGAACGGAGAGCACGTCCGATTGATGGGAGTCGAGCGCATGGCGGGCAGCAATCCGCAGTTCGGCATGTCCGAGCCCACCCAATGGATCGAGCGTGATCACAGCGATTTGAAGCATCTGAATTGCGTTTTCACCCGCGTTCATTGGCCCCAGGACAAACGCGTTCTCGACTACTGCGATCGTCACGGCATTCTCATGCAAACTGAAGTTCCAGCGTGGGGATCGGACACTTTCCACGGCATGGGTGCGCAGCCTGATGCCGTGATCATGGAAAACGGACTGGAACAGTTACGCGAGATGGTCTCGCGCGACCGCAACCATCCGTCGGTCGTGGTTTGGGGTCTGTGCAATGAGATCGGCGGTCAGGCCCCGCCTGCCTATCACTTTGCGAAGCGCATGCTGGAAGAGGCAAAACGACTTGATCCCGGACGTCTCTGTTCTTATGCGTCTAACTCGCTGGGAACCACTCCCGAGCGCGATGTGGCGCGCCTTATGGACTTCATCGAGACCAACGAGTATTTCGGAACTTGGGCGCCCGGTTCGGCGGAAGACGCCGCCAGGCATTTCGACCAGCTCCACGTAGCTTTCCCCGGCAAACCCATTGTGATATCGGAGTACGGTTATTGCGCCTGCACAGCCGATCGCCCGGAAGGCGATGGACACAGGATTGAAGTGCTGCAGACCCACGACGCGGCGATCCGTTCGAAGGACTTCGTCGGCGGTGCGATTTTCTTCTCTTACAACGACTATCGCACTCACGATGGAGATCGCGGCATTGGCCTACTTCAACAGCGGGCACATGGAGTTGTCGATTTGTTCGGTGCGCAGAAGAGGTCATACCCAATTCTCCGTCAGGAATCTAGTCCCGTTGAATCGCTCACCATCGAAAACCAGTTGAACAAATTCCACTTGCTGCTGAAAACACGCAGCACTCTGCCCGCGTACACGCTCCGGGGCTATAAGCTGCTCGGCGTGTTTTATGCCCAGGGCGACATTCCGGTGGGGGTACAGACGGTGGACGTTCCCGAGCTTGCTCCCGGGAAGGATGTGCAGTTAGATTTGGCATTCACGCAGGCGGAAGTTCCACTGCGTGTGCACTTTGACGTGCGGCGGCCGACAGGGTTCTCTGCATTTTCTGCGGACTGGACGCCTTGAGTTGGACCAATAGCGATCGCCTGGTATGAGGTTCGGCGTACAGTCGGTCATGAATTGAGAGGAGCGGAAGACGTGGCTCAGATTGTTAATTCGCGGTGTGTGTTGGCGGTGTGTGTTTGCGGTGCGTGACTTGCGGGTCTCGACCAGCTATTACGTGGACGTTTTGGGCTTCGGCAAGGATCCAATCGATGCCGAGGGATGGAGCTTCCTGACTCGCGATACTTTCAGAGTGATGCTGGGCCAGTGCAAAGACGAAATGCCAGCGAGCGAACTTGAAAATCACTCGTGGTTCGTGTATTGGAACGTTGACGGAGTCGACGAGTTCTATCAAGAGATCGCGACCAGAGGAGCACTAGTCACTTCCCTGCCGTCGGACAAACCCTGGGGGCTGTGAGAATTTACACTGCGTACGCCCGACGGGCACCGCTTTACATGCGGCGAAACGATCACGGGCCGCTGACATGGTCAAAACCATCTAGCTATCAAGATCGTGCGCAGGAGAATGCAAATGGCCAAACGTAGAATTCATACCTCTCATGGAGAACCGATCCGGATTGTGCCGCTTCATGTGCCCGAAGGATTGGTCACCGCTACGGCGGCGCCTTCGAAAGCACCTCATCTTACTTACCGCAATGGGCCGCTGATCCAAAACGTAGAGGTATTCACTATTTTCTGGGGTACGGGCTGGCAGAAGGCTCCCGCAA
>JBEEGK010000144.1:0-5306 GCA_041166845.1 Acidobacteriaceae bacterium | reverse complement strand
AGCGAGTGCGTGCCCTTACTAAAAAATGCATCGTCGAATAGCTGGGCCGAGTTCCAGTGATAAAAGTAAGTGGGGCTGCCACCGAGTCCACCGGTGAACGGGGTTACTCCAGATATGAAAACCTGTGAAGCGCGGCGTCCGGCGAAGGTTGTGCCCCCAACTCCCAAAGACGTGTCCGATGACAGCGGATTGATAGCTTTCAAGCTCTCATTGTTGTTGACTGCCTCGTGGTTACCACCGAAGCGAATGGAATTCGCGAAGTTGGGCCTGAACATATGAGTCTCTTCTATCGAAGCGAATTGCCTCGAGGTGAGAGTGTCGAACACGACGTTATCCAGTCCATCCGGGGAGGAGTAGGGGGTTTTGTCGTACATGTACGTACCGAACAGACTGTCTTTGTCAGAGAATTTGTGATCTACGCGAGCAGTGAAGAAATTCTCGTTAACAACCTGCTGTCCGGGGAAGGAGAACACTCCGATGTCACCGTTTCCCAAGATCGGCCCATTTGGCAGATGCCAGAAAGGTAAATATGCTTTAGCGGCCAGATCCACGCCATTGGCGTCGGTGTTCGGCCCTGGTGTCAGCTGCGTTGTTGTACACGGACTACCCGGATCAGCGCCCGACGGATTGGAGCACAGTAGACCCGCACGTGCCGCGGCAGAGGGGACGGTAGTGAAAGAGGTGATGCCCTTTGACTGCCGAATTCCTTCATAGTCGGCAAAAAAGAAAGTATGGTTCTTGACGATCGGTCCGCCGACCGCTCCACCAAACTGGTTACGTTTGAAGGGTGGAATCTTGTCTCCGTCGAAATAGTTTCGCGCGTCCAAGGCGCTATTGCGCAAGAACTCATAGACACTTCCGTGAATCTGGTTAGTCCCCGAACGCGTGATGGCGTTTATAACGCCGCCGGAGGTTTTTCCGTACTCGGCGGAGTAGTTGGTAGTCAGAACGGAGAATTCCTGAATTGCGTCAACGCCGAGGTTTCCTCCCAAAACGCTGCCGGGGGCTGCGTTGGCATAGTCATTAAGACTGACGCCATCCAAGCGGTAATTGTTCTGTTGCGGACGTGCTCCCGAGATTGTCAACTGCTGTCCGAATCCGCGATTGCCGCGATCCGTGCCGGCGGCAAAAGTTGGCTGAGTCTGAATGGCATTCACGCCTGGTTGCAAGACCGCGAGGTCCGTCCAGCTACGTCCGTTTAAAGGCAGTTCGCGAACGGTGGTCGCATTCACTACCGCGCTGATGTCCGAAGTCGTCGTTTGCACCGCGGGCGCTTCGCCCGTGACCTGTACGGTTTCGGTGGTAGTGCCGACCTGCATGTTCAGATCAACAACTTGTTCCGCACCGACGGTCAGTGTGATGCCCGTTCGCAACTCGGTTTTAAATCCGGGCGCGGTAAACTTCACTTCGTACTTACCGGGAAGAAGATTGGGCGCGGTGTATAAGCCGTCCTCATTGGTAGTCGTCGGGCGACTAACTCCGGTTTCTATGTTTGTAATGACCACTTCAGCGCTCGGAATAACGCTGCCCTGGCTATCTTTGACGGTACCTGAAATGGTTCCACCAGCCACTTGAGCTTGAAGAACAGGCTGTAGGCCGAAAGTGTGAAAGAGAACGAGCAGGAGCGCGACCAATGAAAATGTTTTAGCAAAACTTCTATTCAGGTGGGAAACCATTGCGCCTCCGTACAGGCTGTGTGTAATGCGGGTGACAGCTTAACTCAGAGTTTTCAGTTCGATACAAATTAATTTTCGTTCATTTGCGAATCAACAAATTTGTCGGGGCGGGAATCGATTCGATACCATCATGTTGACACCAACAGTAGGTAGTGTTGAGCTTGGTGCTTCAGGTTTACTTAAGCTGTCCTGCTCTAATAAAAGCTGGCCGATTTCAAACTGCGTTAATAAAACAGATCGTCGTGTCAACAAATCGAACCAATGGTGAAATAATGTTCAGACGTGATTTTGGTAAGACTGTGCTGTTCTCTTTCGCTTCCTCTATTTTCCCTAACCTCTCTGCGGGTGCAGCGTCAACAACAGGAACAGACACAGAAAGTTTCCCCACGGCGCCGGGCCTGACATCTTACGTGGCGCGTTTCGTGGTAGAGACGAATTACGAGACGATTCCCGCCGACGTTCTCGAGCTTGGGAAGAAATCTATTCTCGACGGTTTTGGACTCGCGCTCGCGGGATCACGGGCACAGTCCGGTCCACTTTGCCTTGCTTATCTCGACAGCCTGGGGATTTGCCAAGGGAAGTCCACCCTCATCGGTTCGTCACGAAAGACTGCTCCGCAATTTGCGGCGTTCGTGAATGGAGTTTCCATTCATGCGGATGATTATGACGATACTCAACTCTCCGCCGCGAAAGACCGCGTGTATGGACTGCTGGTACATCCCACAGTTCCGGTGTTGCCGGCTGCTTTCGCAATTGCGGAGCAGGGTGGCGTTTCGGGAAAGGAATTCATGCTGGCATATCACGTGGCAGTCGAGGTGGAATGCAAGATCGCGGAAGCGATTGCGCCGCGCCACTATCAGGATGGATTTCATTCGACCGGGACCTGCGGTCCGTTTGGTTCCGCTGCTGCTTGCGCGAAGCTGATGCGATTTGACGTTGGCAAAACGCTCAACGCGTTTGGAATCGCAGCCAGCGAAGCAGGCGGCTTGCGTGAAAATTTTGGGACGATGACTAAACCATTCCAGGCGGGACGGGCCGCGGAGAGCGGAATCGAAGCCGCGCAACTGGCTTCGCTAGGATGGACAGCAGCCCAACAAATTCTCGAGGCACAGCGGGGATTTTTCCATGCAGCAGGCGGATCGTTTGAACCCAGCTTCATCATGAACCGGCTGGGGAAGCCGTGGACATTTGCGTCCCCGGGAGTTTCTCTGAAACCTTATCCATCGGGTTCGCTTAGCCATCCTGCGATGACGGAGATGATGCGACTGATTGAGAAGAACGACATCAAGCCCGCACAGGTAGAAAAAGTTGAAATAGGCGCGAACCACAATATGACGGCAGCACTTCTGCACCATCATCCCAAGACGGGGCTTGAGGCTAAATTCAGCATGGAGTTCTGCCTTGCGATTCTGTTGCTGGAAAGAAAGGCCGGATTGGCGCAGTTCACAGATGAGTCGGTAAAGGGGCCCGAGGTGCAGGCAATGATCGAGAAAATTAAGTATTACGTTGATCCGGAAGCGGAAAGCGCCGGCTTTGACAAAATGACTTCGATTTTGAAAATCTACTTGAAGGATGGGCGCGTGATATCCGGCAGGGCGGAATTTGGTAAAGGGAGCCCCGCGGACCCTATGAGCTTCGAGGAAGCGGCCGTTAAGTTTCGCGGGTGCGCGGAATATGCGGGCTGGCCAAAAGATAAGACGACAAAAATAATCACGTTTATCCAGCGCCTCGAAAATGCCGACGACATGAAAGAGTTGGCGCCCTTGCTGACAGCTTAACGGGGTTCACATTCTCGAAGCAGCGAATTCAGTTACAGGAGAGGCAGGGACAGAAACTGCCAGCGGCCACTCCACTCGAAACAGACTGCCCTGACCCACGGTACTTTCCACGGTGACATCGGCGCCGTGCGCCGTGCAGATCGCTCTCACAATCGCGAGTCCGAGTCCTGATCCTCCAGAAGCGCGGGAACGTGCGCGATCGGCACGATAAAAGCGTTCAAAAATGTGAGGAATGGACTGCGCGTCAATCCCAACTCCGTCGTCCTCAATTTCCAGAATAGCTTTATCAGCAGCTTTTTTAACGGTCACCGTTACGCGTCCAGCGTGCTCACAATATTTGATCGCATTGTCCAGAAGATTGGCGATGACCTGACGGAGTCGAATCTCACTGGCCTCGACGCTTACCCCGTCGGCGATATCAAAAGCCAGCGAAATGGACTTTTCTTCTGCCAGCAAATGCAGTTGCTCAACGGTAGAAGTCGCCATTAAACCCAAGTCCAGACGAATGCGCTCGGAACAAGCCTCGCCTGCATCCAGCCGTGAAATTTCCAGCAACTGCTCGACAATTTTTCCCAGACGTTCAGTTTCTTCGAGGGCGCTGCCAATGACTTCTAAATGTGTGGTTGGGACGCCATTGCCGGCAAGGGCCTCCAGTTCGCCTCGGATAATCGTTAAGGGAGTTCGCAGCTCATGCGAGACATCAGCGGAGAAGCGGTTGATGTGCTGAAAGGATTCATCCAAGCGGCTGATCATTCGATTTAGGGAATTCGATAAACGCTCGATCTCATCTCCGGAATGTACCTGTGGCAGCCGCTCACTTAGATTCCTGGAGCTGATGCGTTCAGCATGTTCGGCAATATCGTTGACAGGCTCCAGTGCTCGCTGCATCACCCAATATCCGCCAGCAATTGCGCCCGCAACAATCAGGGGAAGCCCAATCGCGAGAATTCCAAGCAGGCCCTCTAGGACCCTTCTGCTTTCTTGATAGGGAGCGCCACTTTCGATCACGAATTCTTTTCCCTGAGCGGTGGTGTAAGGATAGGTGTAGATGGACAGTGGAGTTCGGTCCACCATTTCGCTACGGTAAATGGGCTTGCGAGTGGTTGGAGCAGCGGAAATTTTAGCGGGATCGAAAGAGCCGTCACGGGGTGGTCCCGAACGATAGAGAATCGTTCCATCCTGACGGGTGATGCGAATAAAACGGCCATTGATTTCTGGAGCAAGCTCCGCGGTTTCACCCACAACGTACTTTTCCCCTCTTCTGTTTACCTCCGCCAAAAGCTTTTCCCCGATTGTGTGGGCCTGTTCGGCGAGCGTCAATTGCAAGCTGCTGTCCAGATAGTGCTCGAGGCCGAGATAGACCGACGCGCTAAAGACCAGCAATGAGATTGTTAGAAGCCCGGCGTACCACGCAGTCATTCTGAATCGCAGAGAGTGGGTGTTCATACTTCGCCACCTTCGCTGATAGCGTAACCAACCCCGCGGATCGTGCGAATAAGTTTTCGTGGATGAGCGGTATCTATTTTGCTGCGCAGATGGCGGACGTAAACATCCACGATGTTGGTGATGCCATCGAAACTCTGGTCCCAAACATGTTCAATAATCATGGTGCGGGAAAGCACACGTCCCGCATTCGACATCAGGTATTCGAGCAGCGCATATTCTTTGGAGGTAAGGTCGACGCGCTTGCCTGCACGTTTGACTTGCTGTGAGAGCCGGTCCAACTCGAGGTCGTCTACGTGGATTGAGCTGGCACGGTTGACTGGTCCACGACGCAAGAGCGCCTTTATGCGCACCAGCAATTCTGCGAACGCGAAAGGTTTAGTGAGGTAGTCGTCGGCGCCGGCTTCAA
>JBEEGK010000143.1:0-5538 GCA_041166845.1 Acidobacteriaceae bacterium | reverse complement strand
CAATTTGTCGCGGGTCTTGACTGGATCAATGCGCGATGCAAGTCCGAATTCGGAGCTGCGTTTATGGATTGCAGGGCCGGGCAGCAGACCAGCTTGCTTGAGGAACTTGCGTACAAAGCGAAATATAAACCCACCACAGAATACGGCCGCGAGTTCTTTCAGGTTCTTCGTGATTACACAGTACTTGGCTATTACACCAGCAAAATCGGACTTGGGAGCCTCGACTATCCCTGCTTACGGATCGTCTGGCCGAAGATGCCCGGATGCACACATCTCGATGACCCCGAGCATGTGCATCTTAAAAAGCCGGCCATGGAAGCTAGCCCATCTCATAAGCGCGCGCTTTAGACAGGAGCGATTCGTTGGCCAGACCTATTTTCGATGCAATTGTCGTAGGCACGGGCGCAGGGGGCAGTACTGCAATGAAACTGCTCTGCGAAGCAGGCCTTGATGTCTGCGCGCTCAACTCAGGCCCGCGCATGAATCCGGAGGAACACTACCGCGGACACCGCCAGGTCTACGAGCTGAAATACCGCGGTTTTGGTGATCCTTTTGTCCTCGCGGGCAAACCACACCAGGAGCACTACACGGTCGAAGAGTCCGAGTACAGTGAAGGGAAAGACCTGTTTGAGCACGACGTCGAGTACTCCAACAGCCCGGGAACTGACTGGTACTGGAAGCGTTGCAAGGCCACCGGGGGGAAGGCTAATTTCTAGGGACGTTCTTCGGCGCGGTATGGCGACATTGATTTCAAAGCCGCCGATCTCGATGGCTTTGGGGAAAACTGGCCGGTAGATTACGCCGAAATCTCTCCGTGGTTTTCAACGGCCGAGCGTTATATGGGCGTTGCCAGTACGCTACAAAACCGGCCCAGTAATCCTGACGGCGAATACCTCCCGCCAATGCCATTCCGCTGTTTCGATCACATCCTGCAAAAAGCCGCGGAAAAGATCGGCGTTCCTTATTTGCCGGACCGCTGTGCCCAGCTGACGGTAGACCATCACGAGCACCCGGCTTGCCACTATTGTGGAAACTGCTCGCGCGGATGTGACGCAGGCTCTTTCTTTTCGCCCACATGGTTCACCATTCCGGACGCTGAAGCGACCAAACACCTGACTCTTCTAACCAATGCGCTGGTTCGATCCGTACTAGTGGATGAGAACGGAGCGGCCAAGGGTGTGGCGTACCTGGACCGTACGACTCAGCGCGAGATGGAAGTCTATGCCAAGGTGGTTGTGCTGGCTGCCTCCTGCGTCGAGACCGCGCACATCATGCTGAATTCGAAATCACGCCAGTGGCCCACCGGTATCGCGAACTCGAGCGGACAACTGGGCCGGAATTTGTGCGATCACCTTTACGGTACGCCCGGATATGGCTACTTGCCTCAACTCGTCGGTCAGCCTTCGACGCCGGACAACATCGCGGACTCCACGGTTTCCTGGATGCCTCGCTGGCAAAATCTAAAGAACCCGCACGAAGAGAAGTTTATTCGTGGATACTCCGTCTATATGGGTGGAGGCTGCGGAGAGTTTCCGGGGCATTACCGCCAGCTTGAAGGGTTTGGCGCTTCCTATAAGCGAGACATCAAGCGCTATTATCCTGCGACGGTAGGTGGACTCATTCAGGCCCCATCGCTGCCGAGTCCAACTAATTATGTGGACATTGATCCTGAAAAGAAAGATATCTTCGGAATTCCTCAGCTTCGTTTTCACTTCCAGTGGGGCGCGAACGAGCTGCTGATGTGGGAGCACTCGAAACAGGTCATGATGGACCTCTTTAAGGCCGCGGGCGGAGAGCTTTGGGGTCGTGACTCCGTGCCCAATCGTCCCGGAACGAGCCTGCATGAAACGGGCGTATGCCGTTTTGGTAACGACCCGAAAAAGTCGGTCACGAACAAGTGGGCGCAAACTCACGACGTGCCGAACCTGTATATCTGTGACGCGAGTATTTTTCCCAGCCCTACAGACAAGACCACCACGATGCCGATCGTTGCCTTTACCATGCGCACCTGCGATCACATGCTGGAGAAATTCCGTAAGGGAGATCACAAGCGTGCATGAGAAGCGTGCATATTGGAACCAACGTCGAGTCCCTTTACGCAGTGCTGGACCGGATAGAGTCTGGGCGCAAATGGGGCCACAGCTTCGTCAACTTGAAGTCAAGCTATTCGAAGACGAAGAATTGTCAGACTTTTGTCTCAGCGGCGGAAGAATTGCTGCTGGACGTGGAATTAAAACTGAAAATTTTTGAGTTCGCTTCGGTCTCGCGCCGAGATTGCGATCCTCGCCCCCCAGCTGGCACTCGCGCGAAATCGAGACAGGAATATAATTTACGACATGAGGTACTGCCATGATTAAGTTTGTCTGCGATTCTTGCAACGCCGTGAAAGAGCCGTCTGAAGCTTGGATTGTTGGTATAGCTGCGGAGTCAGTAGGGGCAGTGTCAGCTAGGAGAGAGGTTACCATCCTTTCAAGTTGGGATAGAACTAATGCTCTCCATCCTCTTGCTGTCCACTTCTGTTCGGTCCAGTGCCAGGAAGAGTTCAAGGAGCGCCTATTTGGCCCGGATTCTGGACGTGCTCTTGCCGATGAGATCCAGCCTCGATCACGACGTAAGAAGAGTGCCTAAGTTGGAAACGTCGGGGTGGCCGGGAATCGCCGAAAGTCAGGACCCTAATGGCGAATAAGGTCTTCATGATGAAAAGCTGATCACTCACGTCGTCGTAGAAAGGGTGCGTTGCAGAATCCAAAATAAATCAAAAAACGTTCAGTTTTTTGCACGACAAATTATTGCAAAAGTAACGGTAGCTGATTAGGGCAAGTTTCAGGCACTCGTGTGGAATCAATCTTAACCTGCAATCACAAAGGGTCATCAGTTTTCCGATGACCCTTTAAGTTAGCTCTCCAAACGACTTGGCTGGTTACCAAGCCGTATATGTGAACTGGTCCACGTATGCGTAATAGGGGTGCCGTTGCAAGTCTCCGTTCATTTGGAAGTGAACGCCCAAGCTTGCCGAGGTCGATTTCGTTGATGGGTAAAAGGACTGATTGATAGGGTGAGTGACTCCATTGAGAGTCAACGAGGTGAATACAGCTTTACCGTTGCTGATGGAAGTGTTCACCGTGAGATGGTCCCAGCTACCGAGAGCCGGTCTCTTGCAAGGAATACTCGTGGCAGACCAGCGCCCACCCTTCGTGTCCCAGACGCTGAAGTGGCCTTTGAAGTAAGAGCATTGCACCGAGAATTTGTACCATTTGGTGCCAACATGATGGTTGGAAGAGAACTCGATCCCCTGGGAATATGCGGGGTTGCTCAACTGGTAATACGCGTCCAGTTTAAAGTTTGACACCTTTGTGCTCGATCCCAGCAGAATGGGCCACAGACAGTTGTTGTATTGCCCGGTGGGTCCCAAATAGAACTTGCCGGAAGGTGAGCTTATCGAAGGAGCTTTCACCAGCGAAGGCGTTGAGCTGCACACTGGATGCCCCAGGTCAGGGTATAGATACCAGCCGGACATCTGTTCAATACTCGAGTAAGTGAGCGTGCTTGACGTGCTCAAAGGGCTGGCAGATTGCGTCGAAAGCGCGGCCGCGGTTGCCGGAGCCCCAACTTTCACCCATTCGGAAGCAGTCACGGTGGAACCGTCCGTCTGCACTCCGGTTATGGTTAGAAAGTGGTTTCCTTCGGACATCGGCATGTTCATATCCAAGGGGGTAACGTTGCCGCCGGGTGTATCTACGTTATCTACCGACACAGTGGTGGAAACGATGCCTGTGGTGTTGGGAAAGTCTGCAACCACGCGCACGGGAGAGGTCACCGTACGGTTGGCAGCAGGAGAAATTATGGTTAAACCCTGACCCATAGCCGCAGCTGGAATGAGTGACAGGGAGAAAAGTGCGAGCGCACGGTGTAAATTTAGGGACAACAAGTGAAGCCTCCAGAATGATGGGTGTAGATGGAGGTTAGCTTTGCCTCACCGCCCCCGCAAGGTCACAGAAGTACATCCCGGCAAAAAGTTTGGGATCGGTCGAAACGGGATTTCGGGCGGGGTTGGGCATGGCCAGGAGTTTCTTTTCAGACAAACTGGAGAGGATTTGGCTTGCTAAGACAGAGAAAGCGATGCCCTGATGTGCTCAGGGCATCGCTATAAGCCTACTTGTAGCTCTCAGGACACGGCAGCATTTGATTGGCGCCGCCCTTCTGTAACTGGTTCATATAAGCGGACTTCTTCAGTTTTCCGTTCTTATAGTGCTTCCACTTCCATAGGCCGTAGCCGTTACCCAGGTAGAACTGCTCTTCGTCTTTGCAATTTCCAAAGTTCTTGTCGCAGTCGTATTGATAATGCAATACACGGGTCCAAACCTGACCCACGTTTCCGCCGGCATTCATGAAGACAGGTCCGTCGAGGTTGTTGACGGAAGTGCCCAGGTTCTTTGACTGGTAAGGACCGCACCACGCGTAGAAAGTAAAAGTAGTATCCGGCACCTTAACTTGGGGCCCAGGCTGACCTGCGGTCACGCATCGCGCTGCAATGGGCAGGTCGTGCTGGAAGCGCTTGAAAGTCGTGTTGTCAGTCCAATTCAGTTCGGTGGAGCGCATATAGACGTAGTTGGTATCAAAGGATTTTACGTCGAATCCGTGCGCGGTGTGACTTTTCAGCCAAAACCAGTAGCCGGATGGCGCAAAATCCTGATTTGGATAGACCTCTGTGTAGATCGAGTTGGGACTTCCGCCCATGTAAAGGTTTGCCCGCGTCTGTTGGGCCATCACGAAGTACTTCATTACGTCAATCTGTCCTGCAGGGCACGAAAAAGTCTGCGCCACAGAGCTCCCGCACAAGAACAAAAGCATCGCTCCGAAGCAACTTCGCAAAATCAAAGACACTGGTGCCGTGATCAACTTGGGTGAATTCATTTGTTAGGTCTCCAGCCTTGGGAATGTAGACCAACGGTAGCGGGGAGGCAGTAACCACGGCAAGATGACGTAAGTACTTGTACTCAGAGATTCGAGATGGGAATTTCCCGATTGAGGAATCGCAGGAAGGCAACTTCAGGATTTACTTCGCGTAGCTCTCTGGACAGGGCGGAATTTCGGAGGCGCTTCCAGACCGCAACTCATTAATCACTACATCTTTTTTCTCTTCGCCATTTTTCATGTGTCGCCATCGCCACAAGCCATATCCCTTCGCCAAAAAGAACTGCTCTTCATCCCTGCAATTCCTGAAGTGTGGATCGCAGTTGTAGCGATAGTGAAGCACACGAGTTGGAGCTTTGCCGAGATCGGGGCCGGCATCCATCGTGACGGGGGCATCTAGGGTATTGACCGCGGTGCCCACCGTGCTTGACTTATACGGACGGCACGACGAGAAATATTCGAAACGAGTATCGGCCACGCGGATTTCGTCCCCGGGGTCGTCATCAGCCAAACAGCGTGAGCTGATGGGCAGATCGTGGACGAACCTCTTGAAAGTGGAATTATCCTTCCACTCCAGCTCGGTGGAGCGCATATAAATGCGTTCCTCGTCGAAGGATTTAACGT
>JBEEGK010000142.1:0-6017 GCA_041166845.1 Acidobacteriaceae bacterium | reverse complement strand
TCTCATAATCCGTAGGTCGTAGGTTCGAGTCCTACCGCCGCCACCAGTTTTCAAAAGTACCTCAGGCGACGCCTTTGGCAGCTTTCTTTGTCTGATCCAACATCTCATCGGCCCGATTAAGTAAATCGGAAGTGCGATCTGAGAGATTCGCCCGGCTCTTCCTACCTTCCTGCGGAGCGTACAGAATTCCAACTGCGAGTCCCACGCCTAACCCTAAAATGAATCCTTTCATGACAATTCCTCCTGATAAGAAATTTATTAGTAAAACAACGGCTGAAAGCCTTGCAGCATTCAGCCGCCAGAGATTGCTATGCTGCTCGTCCGCTGCGCTTTCTGCCTGGCTGCGGTCTGTTTGCAACTTCGTCTTCATTGACATCGGATTCTTCGCCAGCGCTGTTGGCCTGACTGTTGATGTCTTTGGAAAGTTCGGTCAGCTTTTCATCCGTTTCCTTTTCTTCTCCGAGGGTCTCGTTCAACAGGGAGACGTGCTCTGACTCTCCCAGCAGCTCAGCAAACGCGATCGCCGTTCCATAGGCAGCGATTTCATAATGCTCAACTCGCTGGGCGGCTCCGATTAACGCAGCGTCCAACACCGCGCCTTCGTAACCTTCCTCTGTTGCTTCCGACCCTTCCTCGACCAGGCCTTCCATTCCTTTGCACTTCTTGCCACTGGGCTTTTCGCCGAGCGTTTGGAATATCTGCTCCAAACGTTGGACGTGGTTCTTGGTCTGTTCCAGGTGCTCTTCGAATCCGTTCTGTAATTCATCGGACGAAGCGGCTTTAGCCAACTTCGGCAGTGCCTTCACCAATTGCTTTTCAGCGCTATAAAGGTCTTTCAATTCGTCTATGTAAAGTTCTCTCAATCCTTCGTTTGGCATGACAACTCCTCTTAAAATGGGATTCTTAGGTGCTTTTCGATGCGGGTTCGTCGAATGGAGGACATATGGACCTGTTTTTTGATTTTATTTTTTTCACTTTTGGGCAAACTGTGTGGGATTTGGTTGACGGAACCGGCGGGAGGCTCGCGATTCTGATTCTCCTAACAAAATCGCTGCAAACTTACGAGCAATAGCGACATCAGAGAAAATAGCGCAAACACCGTAGATGTGACTGAGGGTCGGGAAAAAAGTGTTTAGTGAAAGCACTGGTTTATCGAGTAGTTGGCGACGGTTAATGCTGTCGCTAAAAGATGTTCTTCTGCAAATAGGGGCCATCTTCCAGACTCGACTCGATCTAGCTGCCAGTGAGTTGAAAGAAACGTTGGACGCTGCCAAGGTCGCGGCTCCACTGGCAATAATCACCCTCGTGCTAGGAGCGACTGCGTATCTCCTGGTTATGGTGGCCTTGGCTGCAGTGGTTGCCGGGATGCTGAAGTCCAATCCCTACCGATGGCCTTTGGCTTTTTCCATTGTCGCAGGTTTGTGGCTCTTGATCGGCAGTACTGCAGCGTACTTTGCGTTGCGTGAAATACAGATTCGCGGGTTTGTCCCTCAACGAACGCTGGAGGTTCTCGAGGGAGACAAAATCTGGATTCAAAATGAGGCGAACAATCGCATATGAGCACATCCCCACTTCAAAAGCTTGAATTGCGGGCGCTTGAACAACGCAATCGCCTGCATGAGGTCATTACGGACGCCAAGGTCCAGGTTGAGATCACGAAAGAAAAGCTGGATGTCAAAAAGAACCTTCGAAAGCACCTGCTGGCGGGAGGTGTGATTGCCTGTGTGATAGGTCTGTCACTCGGGTACGGTTCTGCTGGCATCGTCACTAAAACTTAATCACGCTCGCGAAATTTCGCGCGGGAGCACTTTCCGAACAGGAGTTGCATTAGTGCCATCACTTTGGAAATTCGCGGGTATGACGCCATTCCGCCTCACCCAGGCTGTCGTCAAGCAGATGGGAGAAGACGAGCTTTCCACGCGCTCGGCGGCACTCTCCTACTATTTCGTTCTCGCCGTGTTCCCACTATTTCTTTTTTTGTTATCGCTCGTCGGACTCTTCGCGGGACAACATTCCCAACTTCGAGACAGCATTATCTCGGGTTTGGGAAAGATGGCGCCGGGATCCGCGGCGCAGCTCGTGCAATCGGTTATTAGCGAAACTTTCAAATCCAGCGGCGGGCTTAAGCTGCTCGCCGGAATTTTCGGTGCACTTTGGGCGGCTTCGAGCGGAATGGGAGCGGTGATCGTTTCGTTAAACGTGATTTACCGGGCAAAGGAGTCGCGGCCCTGGTGGAAACAGCGTTTAACTGCGGTTGGACTGACGGCGGCTCTTGCCGGTCTCATCATCGTGGCCATCACGATTGTGCTTTACGGCGGGAAAATCGGAGACGCCGTCGCTGCCCACATAGGATTGACCATGGCGTTTCAGATCGTCTGGAAAATTGTTCAGTGGCCACTTTCGATTGCGGCCATGTTCCTGTCGTTCTCTATCCTCTATTATTTTGGCCCGGACGTTGAGCATCGAAAATGGTATTGGATCACTCCCGGTGCGGCGATCGGAGTCGCTCTCTGGCTGGCTGCTTCCATCGGCTTTCGAATCTATCTCCACTTTTTCAACAGCTACAGCGCGACCTACGGATCGCTCGGCGCCGCAATCATCCTACTTTTGTGGCTTTACATAACTGGATTTACCATCCTGATGGGCGGAGAGGCCAACGCGCTCATCGAAGACACGGACAAGAAGAATGCCGAGTTCGAGCAAAAGAAACGCAAAATCCAGGAGCAATTGCCGCAGGCGGCCTGAGTTTATTTAATCTTGGGACCTGTTTATTCCGTCGTGTCAGGCCCGTTTAGGAATAGAATTGGCCTGACACCAATCGTGCCTACCAAAAGCAAACCAATCTTTACCGTTGCCGCCTTTCTCGATAACATCGGAGCAGGCCGAACCATAGTTCGCGCCCCCAAAAAGCGAAAAATCTTTGTGCAGGGAGAAATAGCCGATTCCATTTTCTATGTTCAAAAAGGAAAAATAAAACTGACCGTGGTTTCGCAACAGGGAAAAGAAGCCACAATCGCCATAATGAGCGAAGGAGAATTTTTTGGAGAGGGTTGTTTAGTCGGACAATCCATTCGCATGGGCGCAGCCTCCGCCATTACCGACTGCACCCTGCTCCGGCTGGAAAAAAGCGTGATGCAGCAGGCCCTTCACCGCGAACATGCTTTTTCGGATATGTTCGTCACTTATCTGGTGGCACGGAATTTGCGCTATCAGGATGATTTGATTGATCAACTCTTCAATTCCAGCGAAAAACGTCTAGCGCGAGTCTTATTGCTGCTCGCGCATTTTGGAAAAGATGGCGCTCCTGAGGCGGTAATTCCTAAGATCAGTCAGGAAACTTTGGCCGAAATGGTGGGCACCACGCGTTCCAGAGTGAGCTATTTTATGAACCGCTTCAGAAAATTGGGGTTCATTCACTACAACGGTGGATTGCAGATTCACAGTTCCCTTCTCAACGTCGTTCTGCACGATTAAGTTCACCCGTTCATCCCTATCGAAAAAATCGAATTACCAAGTCCGCACCCCACGGTAAATAAAAGGCTTTCACCAGTTAGAATAGATGGACGGGCACTAGAACATAATCCTGTAAATTAACCGAATAAAAAAGAGGTAAGCAGCGACGTGAGCCACCCAGCGCAAATGCCTGACCTTAGAGATGTCCTCACTTTAGAAGAGCTCGGAACTCTAGCCTCAGAGGGCGGCAAACCAGCTGAAACCCTCATGAACGTCGTTGCCTTAATTGCCAAAAGATTTCAGACCGAAGTGTGTTCCGCTTATCTGCTGGAGCCCGACCGGGCCAACCTGGTGCTGGCTGCCACCATCGGGCTCCGCAAAGATTGCATAGGCGTACTTCGCATGGCCGTGAATGAAGGCCTGACGGGTTTGGTAGCCGAACAAGTGCGTCCAGTGGCGGTGGAGCAAGTAAAGACTCATCCGCGCTTTAAGTATTTCAAGGAAGCCGGCGAGGATATTTTTCAATCCTTCCTCGGCGTCCCGCTGATTGATCGAGGAGTTCTCCAAGGCGTTCTGGTGGTGCAGACCGTAGCGGCCCGGGTGTTTCGCGAGGATGAGATCCAGATGCTCACGGAAGCAGCGGCCCAAGTGGCTCCCGTGGTCAGCGAGGCCCGCACTCTGGACCGTTTTATCGCTCCCGCTCAAGAGCGACTTTGGGCGCTGGCCCGCAACCTGTGGTGGAGTTGGGACCACGATACCAGCAGTTTGTTTCGTGATTTAGATCCGGCTCGTTGGCGGGAACTGAATCACAATCCCGTCTCGCTTTTGTCTGAGATACCTCTGGCGGGGATCGAGCGCCGCGCTCGCGAAGCCGTATTGCATAGCCGAATTAATTACGCCTACCGTCGCCAGCGCGAATATCTTGGCGAGGAGCGCACCTGGGGAGCGCGGCATGCCGCCATTTTGCGGCCCCGCCCGGTGGCATATTTCTCCGCCGAGTTCGGATTGCATGTCTCCATCCCTGAATATTCCGGAGGTTTGGGTGTTCTGGCGGGCGACCATATTAAGAGCGCATCGGACCTGAGTATCCCTCTGGTTGGAATCGGTCTGTTTTATGGACAGGGATACTTCCGGCAGAGGCTTAACAAAGAAGGCTGGCAGCAGGAAGAATACATCGGGACCGACGTCAATCAGATGCCGATGGACCAGGCAATCGGCAGCAATGGCGAGGCCGTCCTGGTTCAAATCGAAACTCGCAGCGGACCCATTCGCGCGAAAGTTTGGCGCATGGAAGTGGGACGTTGCTCACTCTTGTTGCTCGATTCGAATGTGGAGGGGAACACTGCGCAAGACCGGGAACTCACGTCGCGACTTTATGGCGGCGACGGACGCACGCGTATTCGACAGGAACTCTTACTGGGCATCGGCGGATTTCGCGCTTTGAAGGCAATGGGCATCACCCCGGGCGTTCTTCATTTGAACGAAGGTCATAGCGGATTTGCTGTTTTAGAAGCGGCGCGAAGTCGCATGGAAGATGAAGGCCTTGGCTTTGATGAAGCCGTGCTGCGTGTATCCCGCGAAGTGGTGTTTACGACCCACACACCAGTCCCCGCAGGCCACGATCGTTTCGATGCCGCGCTAATCGAAGAGCATCTCGGACCGCTGCGCGATGGTCTGGGGATCCCTTCGGAACAGTTGATGGCGCTGGGACAGGAATCCAAAGATCCGAAAGAAGATTTCTGCATGACCGTATTGGGTCTGAAATTTTCGCGCCGCGTTAACGCAGTATCTGCGCTGCATGGAGAGGTTTCTCGCGCCATGTGGAAAGGCTTATACCCAGGCAAGACTGAAGACGCGGTTCCGATCGGTCACATCACCAACGGGGTGCACGTGCCTTCGTGGCTGGCTCCGCAGATGTTTAGGCTTTACGATCGCCACCTTGGAACGGGATGGCATGAACGCAGCAGCGAGGCGCAAATCTGGGAGGGCATCGAGTCAGTTGACGATGGCGAATTGTGGGAAACGCATTTAAGTCTGAAATCGCGACTGCTTGAGTTTGTGCGGCAACGATGCATTGACCAGGCAACCCACCGCGGCGAAACTCCGGAAACTCTGCAAAAACTCTCGCGAGTTCTCAGTCCGGATGCCATCACCATCGGATTCGCGCGCCGCTTCGCCACCTATAAGCGCGCCAATCTGATTCTGGCGGACATCGAAAGATTGGCGTCCATGGTCAACGATCCGAACCGTCCTGTGCAATTCATCTTTGCGGGCAAGGCACATCCTCGCGACGAACCCGGCAAGAGAGTCTTGCAGCAGGTCGCGGAGCTGATGCGCGACCCTCAGTTCGAAAATAAGTTTGTCTTCGTGGAAGACTACGACATGAACGTTGGCCGCCATTTTGTTCAAGGCGTGGATGTGTGGTTGAACAATCCCCGCCGTCCCCTCGAGGCGTCTGGCACCAGCGGACAGAAGGTGGTCTTGAATGGGGGATTAAATCTCTCGGTGCTCGATGGATGGTGGGCAGAAGCTTACGACGGACTGAACGGCTTCGCGATCGGGAA
>JBEEGK010000141.1:0-4270 GCA_041166845.1 Acidobacteriaceae bacterium | reverse complement strand
CAATGCCAAGGTCAGCCTCGACCAGAGCTTTGATCACCTGGTTGTTGTTGAGTTCTAGGCCGTAGCTGAGACGGACCCCAATTTCAGAAAACTTACTTTCAACAAACAATCTGGTTCCCGATGTTGGCTCTCGCACTAAAAGTGTTTCGTTTACAAGGTCTGCCGGCTCAACAGCCGCTAGGGCTGCAAGACGATGTCGCTTTCCAACAACAACAACGAGCTCATCAACGCCGAATTGTTCGGCCTCCAGGTCATTAGGCAGAGAATGGGAAAGAGAAATACCGAGCTCGAAGAGACCGCCCGTCACAGCTTGTTCCACTTGTCTGGAGTTATAGACCTGAAGGTTCAATGACACCTCAGGATTTTGCGTGCGAAACTCCCCTAACGCTCGGGGCAAGACGTGCTCGGCAGCGATCACTACGCTTGCAATATCAAGGCGTCCGACGATAACCTCTCTCAACTCGGCTGTTTCGCGTTCGCTGGCGACGATTCGCGGCAGAATGTCATTGGCGTGACGGTTCAGCAGAACACCGGATTCAGTCAGATAGACTCGTCGTCCGACGCGTCGAAAGAGGGTGACCCTGAGTTTCGATTCCAGTTCATGGATTTGATTTGAGACATATGGCTGGCTTACGTGGAGCTCTTCGGCGGCGCGGGAAAAGCTGGCCAGGCGCGAAACTGATTCAAAGATCCTGAGTCCGGCTATCGTCACTAAAGATGGCGGATATGGACCGTGGAGCGTGAGGTTGTCCTTCATTGTGATGCATTGAACAGCGGACACAGTCTATCTCATGCACCCAGCGCTCGACTTCAAAATCGGGAGCACAGCTTCATTCTGCCACGCACTTAGACGGAGTGATACTTTCCAGGAGACGTAATGTTACTCGCCGAACGCACAAAGAAACTGACGCCGCCAGGAACCTCGAAGATGCGAGAGTTGGCTAATGAGCTGAAGAAATCCGGCGTCGATGTAGTCAATTTTGCTGCAGGAGAACTCGATGGCGATGCTAGCGACCTCATCAAGCATGCTGCGAAGAACGCCATTGACGGCGGATGCAATAAGTACACTCCCACACTCGGGATGAAAAAATTGAGGGAACGCATTGCCGCGCGTGTGTCCGATCATACCGGCGTTCGCTACTCCGCCAATGAAATTGCAGTTACCGCTGGCGCCAAGCAAGCGCTATACAACGCTGCCATGGTTCTTTTTAATCCGGGCGACGAGGTTGTAATTCCTAAGCCCTATTGGGTAACATTTCCCACCCAAATTGAGATGGCCGGGGCGAAGACTGTTTTCGTGGACACTGCGCAGAGTAATTACCAGCTCAAGGCGGACGATGTAGAAAATATCGTCTCTCCAACGACGAGAGGTCTCATTATTAATAGCCCCAACAATCCAACCGGAGCAGTTTATAAGTCGGAAGATCTGTTGCGTATTGCGCAGTTAGCACTGAAGCGAAATCTTTGGATTATTTTTGACGAGTGCTACTCGGAGCTCGTGCGGGTTGGGGCTGTTCACCGCAATGTTGTGCAATTGTTACCGCAGATCAAAGAGCAAACAGTCTTAGTCAACTCGTTTTCCAAGAGTTACGCCATCACCGGCTGGAGGCTTGGTTATGCGTGTGGGCCAGCAAACATCATCACTGCAATGGAGAATATTCAGGGGCACACTACCTCGAACCCGTGCAGCATATCTCAATATGCTGCCGAGGCAGCGCTTCGGGGGGATGACGGCCTTTTCATTAATAATGTTAATGCGGTGCTTGAGGAGCGACTAGGCCGTGCGCGGCGTATTGTGAGCACTATGAAAGATATTTCTTGCGCCCCAGCTGAAGGAGCGTTTTATCTATTTTTGAACATCCAAACGAAGTTGGGGAAAACTTATGACGGCCGAGTCATCAACGACGTGGATTCATTGTGCGAATTGATATTAAAAGAAGCAAACGTGGCTGTGGTTTCCGGTGCGGCGTTCGGCGACCCTACGGGCATACGCGTCTCGTACGCTATCGAAACACAACAAGTCGAGGAAGGGCTATCACGCATGAGGCGCTTCTTTGAAAGGATAATATGACCCACAAGATTTCCTTCAATGGCCGAGTTGCCCTTGGATACGCGGTTAGAGTTTGTGAAATCCAGGGCGAGGCTATCTATGTTTAAGTATTGCGTGGTGGTGTCGATCGCAATCGCATCGTTGACCATAGGCACCGGAGCACAACAATCAGACGAGAAACACTTTGATGGAAAGACGTGGTGGGAGCACGTCGAAGTGCTGTCCGACGACGGAATGGAAGGTCGAGAAACCGGTAGTGAGGGCTTGCGGAAGGCCGAGTCATACGTCGTTGATCAGCTGACCAAGTCCGGTGCCCATGCCGCTGGCACGGATGGTTTCTACCAACCCGTCAAATTTATCGCGCGGCAAATTGTAGAAAGCGATTCGAGCATTGCGCTCATCCGACAGGGTGCCAGAGAGCCCTTAAGGCTCGGAGACGACGCATCCTTCAATACCCGAGTTGATTTGACGCCCGAAGAAGTCAAGGCGCCCCTGGTCTTCGTGGGTTATGGTTTGCGAATTTCCGAGAAGAACTACGACGATCTTCAGGGACTCAACCTCAAAGGGGCCATCGCCGTCCTCCTGACGGGCTTTCCCGAAGATATACCCACTACCCTCGCAGCACATTATCAGTGGGCTGGAGAGCGCTGGAAGGTATTTCGCGAAGCAGGTGCAATAGGGATTATCACCATCCCCAATCCCGCATCAATGGATATTCCGTGGAGTAGGGCAACGCTGAACCGTACCCATGTGCAGATGGAGCTTGCTGATCCGGAGTTGAACGAATTAAGGGGTCAAGAGGTGGCACTAACATTTAATCCTGATCGCGCAGAAAAGCTGTTCGGAGGTTCAGGACACACTTTTCGAGAGCTCGCGGAATTAGCCAAGGACCGGAAGCGTCTCCCGCGATTTCCTTTGACTGTATCTTTGCGGAGCCGGGCCCACGTTGATAAGTGGGAGTTGACCTCAGCCAACGTCGTAGCCAAATTGCCTGGCAGCGATCCAAAACTGAAAAACGAATTCGTGGTCCTTTCTGCTCACATAGACCACCTCGGCATCGGAGAACCTATCAACGGCGATCGTATTTACAACGGCGCTATGGACAACGGTTCTGGTTGTGCTTTGTTGCTGGACATGGCGGCCTCGCTGCGAGGGCAGAAATTTCCTCGCTCAATCTTACTGGTCTTTGTTACTGCTGAAGAAAAAGGCTTGCTCGGATCAAAATTCTTCGCTGCTCACCCTACCGTTGATCCGCACTCAATTGTCGCGGACTTCAACGTGGATATGTTTCTGCCAATTGTTCCCTTGACAGTCATGAAAGTGAAAGGGCTCGCCGAGTCTGATCTCGGGGACAGCGCAATCGAGGTCGCCAACTCCGTCAACGTGCGTGTCGTCCCTGATCTTGAGCCCTTACGCAATTCATTTATTCGCAGCGATCAATACAACTTTGTTCGGCACGGCGTTCCATCCCTCAACATGGAAATCGGCTTCGATCCAGGTTCGCCGCAGCAAAAGATTTTCAAGGATTGGATCACAAACCACTACCATGCTCCTTCGGACGATACGAGCCAACCAATTAATCTATCTGCTGCAGCTTTGTACGAGGAAATCATGCGAAAGCTGGTGCTCTCGGTAGCAAATGCCGATGCACGTCCTCAATGGAAGAAAGATAGTTTCTTCCGAAGATACGTGAAATGATGGAAGACCTTTCACTAGATCCCTGCAACATCCTCGAGGGAGTTTGGTTCACTGGAGAACAACCCTACTCTATTAAAGGGATAAATTTTTGGTCCCCACCGACCCATTAATCCGAAAGCCAGAATTGGTGCGCGCGATAGGACGTTGGAGCCTGACCGCGCTTATGGTGAATTTGATCATTGGAGCGGGCATCTTTGGATTACCTTCCGCCGCCGCAGCAATCCTTGGAAGTCAAAGCCCTATCGCCTATCTCCTCGCCGCCGCAGGCATGAGTGTAATAGCAGCCTGCATTGCTGAGGTGGCGTCAGGCTTTAACCAGGCGGGCGGACCTTATATTTACGCAAAGACCGCTTTTGGACGCTTCATCGGATTACAGACTGGATGGCTCCTCTGTCTGACGCGAGTCAGTTCGGCCGCTGCAGTGGCCAATGTATTTATCGATTACTTAGCGGAGTTTCTGCCACCGGCAAAGGGATCTATCGTCCGTATTCTTATACTGACCATTCTGATTGGCGGTCTCGC
>JBEEGK010000140.1:0-8608 GCA_041166845.1 Acidobacteriaceae bacterium | reverse complement strand
GGCCCACTTGTGCAGCGGAAAGGTGATCGCGAACGCTGCAATTTGGGAAATGATGTACGCGAAAAAAACCGGGAACTTCTTGTGCAGCTTCCGCCGAATCATCGTTCCCATCACTAGAAGCTGCAATAGTGGTTGGGAAACCCACAAAACCAGCTGAAGTTGGGGATTCATCGGTATTTTAGGCTGCCTTCTCCCTAGCCGGACACTGATAGCGTACCGCTATGAGTACTTTCCGTTAGAGAACCTTAACAGTTTCAGACCAATCGTCAATGGACGAAAGTAACCAAAGTAACCATTACTTCGTGAAGCGGGCAGACTAAAAGGCTGATTGGGTAGGTGACCTTTAAGGGACAATAAAAACCAGATATGAGCATTCCCACAGCTGCGCGGGAATAGTCCCCGGCTTGCTGGCGGTGACAATGATGTTGAAGTCGTCGGTCGGTTCCAGTTGCTCGATGGCCGAGGGCGCCTTCTGGGGTTGCGCGAGCCCTAAATGATTCAAGTAATTGTAGATGTCCGGACCGCCGAGGTATTGCTGGGAATAAAACGATAGCCGGGTGTGGTCATCGGAAAAGTGCCAGGCAAGAGAGGCCGCGATGGAGATTCCTTTTTCGTAGTCCTCCGGAGAAAGTTGTCCTGGAGATGGATTGTCGAACACGATGCGCAGCTTGCGCTCATCTTCACGGCTGAACTCGCGAACTTTCAGGGCACCCGACTTAGCTGTCGCCTTCCAATCCACATGGCGAGCAGAATCTTCCGGCATGTAGTCGCGGATGCGATAAAGGTCGGCCCCGCGGCCACGGCTGAACGTCTCGAATTCTCCGCGAATCATGGGCAGAATCTCGAATAACTCACTGGTTGCGGTCACTCGCGGGTAGACGACAACCTCGCGCGCCATAGGGATGCGCCGCGTCTTAGTGAGAAACGCAAAGGGAAAGCGCGTAGCCAGCCCGAACCCCTCCTGCTGATAGCGTCCGCGGCGTTCGAAATTGAGTTCAAGGTCGGCGACTAGTTCGCTCTTTGCGGGAAGATAAGGAAAATAAGCCGGTCCCTGAAAAATTACCGGCGGACCAGCATGCTTGGCGATTCTTCGCAGACGGCGGTCGGGAAGCTGGAGCCATTGCTCCCCGGCGGAGCGCCAGGGTGGGAACGAAAACGTGCTGGGCAGCCAACGGCATTGTTTAGCGGATTTCTCTTTGAACGAAACCACGTTGAGCGAGAACGATGGTGATCTGCGCGGATTCTTCACAGCGATTCTGGCCATCATCGGCTGGCCCGCAAAAACATGTTCGGGGAGGCGCACGTCCAGTTCTATGCCGCGCAATACCAGGGCGGAAGCGAAGCCTGACGCCAGAATCGCCGCCAACATGGTTGCCACCACTATGTAGAGCAAATTGTTACCCGTATTGAGGGCGGCGATCCCGATAAGCAGCAACACCGCAACGTAAACAATTCCTACCCGCGTGACTTCGTAATCCAGAGCATCGCGAATCTGCGACGTAGCCACCCTTTTGGCGAGATAAGGCACCGTCGTCAAGCCAACCACCAATGCCAAAATCAGTGCAATGGAGGCAAAAAATACGGTTGCCCACAGATTTCCTGATTCCCGCCAAGCCGTCGAAAACAGGGCAGATCCAAATGCCAGGACCAACCCCGCTAGCGCCAATAAGAAACGCACCCACACTTCAGCGATTTCGAGGTGCAAAACTCGAACTACTCGCTGCAGAACCGGAATGCGGAGTTGGGATTGAGATGTCACGAGAACTTTGAAGGGACTCGGCTTTGAGGGTAGCATCCGGCTGCTGGGCCATCAATCCGCGCTGGCCGCTCAGGACAATCGATAGTCACTACAATCCGTGGTCACCTAACCGCGTTGGCAGCGTCTGAGTCATTCCGGCTTGCTTAGATACTGGACCACAATACTGCTGAATTCCTCCGGGACTTCCTCGTAAGCGACATGTCCCACTCCGTGCAGGATCACGGTCTGACAGTTTTCAAACTGTTTCTGTAGCGGTCCTGCGGAACGGGGATCAACTGCAGCGTCCTTGTCGCCCCAGATAAGCAATGTGGGGATGCTGCCGATCCGAGGAATCATCGTTCGCAACTGCTTCAAGTCCCGGTCCCATTGCCGAAGAATGTAGAGCGGGCTTTCGAAAGAGCTACGTGTCCTGAAGGCAGCCGCGTATCCCTCCAATGTTCCCGGGCGAATGCGTGTCCTGTCCCCATAGAGTCGCGACAGAATGAATGCATCGAGAAGGTGGAATCGGGGGCCAATGCGCTTCAGCAAGGCAGCTACGGGCCACCTGCCGAGCAGGGCGGCCCGGTAGCTTCCACTACTCGACCAGGGGTTGACGGGGGCGGCCAGGACCAGGCTACGGAACCGTCCAGGCGCCATCGCTGCTGCCGCCATGGCTATGGCGCCGCCGTAAGATGTGCCTAAAATGTCACAAGCCTCTACTCCAACTGTGTCTAGAAAGCGAAGCAATCGCTCTGCGCTTGCTCGCAAGAAGTAATCGAGGTCGGCAGGATGATCGGAAAAGCCGGAACCCAGCATGTCTGGAGCGTAAACAGTCGCGTGTCGAGACAAAACCGGAGCGATCCAACGCCAGGAAAACGAATATCCCAACAAACCATGCACAAGCACTAGAGGCCTGCCCGAACCGCCTCGCATGTAGCGAACGTGGAAGCCATCCACGAGGGCGGTGCCACTTCCTACCTGCTTACTCGACGGCGATATGGCTTCCCAAGACAGCGGACCTCACGACCTTTGGAAAAGAGTCATTAAAGCAGCGGGGATTTGTAGCCTACAGGGTTCATAGTAAATGAGATCGACTATCGAATGGTTAGCGGATCGTCTATTAACAGTCAGTAAAATCCTCACTTTGATGAGTTTAAGGCGGCTATTAAACATCACATAAAGATTCCAAAAGACATATAATCGCGATCAGTACTTCGCTCTTCTTAAGAAAGCCTTTACTTTTTAGCGCCTTAGGGAATTTAGGCTTGCTCTGAGTGGCAGCGAACGTGCTTGGCTTTTGCGTAGGTGCGCACCGGGATCTTTCGGTAGCGCCTCCAGTGCTCCATGAATCGAGATTTTCAAACCCGCTTTGCTGCCGGCTTGCTCATCCTTCTCACCGTTGCAGCGGCCACCCTGGCGTGGATCAATTTTCAGAAAGAGCGAGAATTTCAGATTCCATCCGATGGAATCTGGTGGGTAGAGAAAAGCGGACAGCTAACGGCTGAACACGTTGAAGGCAATGGCCCCGGGGACCAGGCCGGCATTAAAATGGGCGACCGTTTAACCGCTATTGATCAGCAGAACGTGAGAGACACCGCAGGCCTGACTCGACAGCTTTACCGGCGGGGTCCGTGGACCAAAACTGCATATTCTCTGGTGCGGAATTCGATTGCGGTCGAAAGCGTCGTTATTCCGGTGCCGGCTGAGAGATCGCTGAACAATTGGCTGCGATTGATCGGGGTGATTTATCTCGCGATCGGACTCTACGTCTTATTGCGTCGCTGGACGGCCCCGGGTTCCACGCACTTCTACGTCTTTTGCCTGGTCTCCTTCGTTTTCTACGCCTTCAAATACACCGGTAAATTCAATCAATTCGATTGGACAATTTACTGGGGAAACGTCGCGACCTGGCTGCTGCAGCCTGCGTTGTTTCTGCACTTCGTCCTGACCTTCCCCGAGCGCCGCGACTTCGTTCGAAAACATCGCTGGGTCGTTCCGGCAATCTATGCGCCCGCTTTCCTCCTGTTCATAACGCATTTGGTAGCGGTCAATTTTCTCAAGGCGAGCGAATATCTTCGCTACAACCTGGACCGCCTACAGATGGGATATCTGGGAGCGTTCTTTGTACTCGCGGCCGTCGTGCTTTGGTCCACCTATCGGTCGGCACAGACGCCGATACTCCGGCAGCAGTTGAAATGGCTGACTCGCGGTACTGTGCTGGCGATCGCGCCTTTCACGCTTTTTTACATTCTTCCGTATCTCAGCGGAGTCCTTCCCAGCACATGGATGAAGGCGTCCGTCTTATCGTTGGGAATTCTGCCCCTCACCTTCGGGTATGCAATTTTCCGCTACCGGCTGATGGATGTGGACCTCATCTTCAAGCGGGGTATGGTTTACACCCTGGCCGCGGCGTTGATTGCCGGGGCTTACTTTGCGGTGGTGGCCGTTGTTGCGGAGCTAGTGCATACACAAGTTCCGAGCTCTGGTCCGGTGGGACTTGTCTTGGCCATCGTGGTGACGGCGCTGCTATTTGATCCCATTCGCAAATGGATACAGGAGCGCATTGATCAGTTCTTCTACCGCACTCGTTACGACTACCGCAAGACACTGATTGAATTTGGACGCGAGCTCAGCGCTGAAACCGATCTTGATCAGATGCTGATGTCGGTAGTGGACCGACTTTCGCGGACTTTGCTGGTTGATCGCATGGCGATCTTTCTTTCCTCGGGGGAACCTGCTTCTCGATTTGTGATGGCTAAATCGTTTGGCATGTCTCAGCTTGGTCCTCTTGATTTGGAGTTTCTGGGCGTGGCCCGTCCGGAAACAGAGGTTGGCCATTTATTTTTCGACAATACCCATCAGGTGCCGCGCGAAACTCCGGCAGCACAACACACAATTGCGAAGCTTGATTTGAATTACTACATTCCCTGCCGCGCCCAGAAGAACACGATTGCGATGCTGGGACTGGGAAAAACCATCGAAGGCGACTTTCTATCGAGTGAAGATGTTGAGCTTCTCGAGACACTAGCCGGCTATCTTGGAATCGCCATCCAGAACGCGCGGCTGTATGCATCGCTCGAGCAGAAGGTGACGGAATACGAACGGCTGAAAGATTTCAACGAGAATATTGTCGAATCCATCAACGTCGGGGTCCTGGCTGTTGATCTGGCCGACCGCATCGAGTCCTGGAACTCACAGATGGAAGTCATGTACGCGCTGCCACGATGGCAGGCGCTGACCCGTCCGTTGAGCGAGGTCTTTCCAGCGGCGTTCGTAGAGGAGTTTTATCGAGTACGTCAGACTTCGGGCATTCACAACTTGTACAAATTCCGCCTCGGAACTCCCACGGGAGAAAACCGGGTGGTGAATATCGCGATCACCCCGCTGGTCACGAGAAACTTCAACGTGATTGGCCGCCTGATCATAATGGACGACATCACCGAGCGCATTGAGCTGGAATCGCAACTTTCGCAGGCTGACAAATTATCTTCAATCGGATTGCTGGCTGCTGGAGTTGCACACGAGGTCAATACTCCGCTGGCGGTGATTTCTTCCTACGCGCAGATGTTGTCGAAGCAGCTCTCGTCTGACCCGCAGAAGGGTGCGTTGATGGAAAAAATCACGCGCCAGACTTTCCGTGCGTCAGAGATCGTTAACAACCTTCTCAATTTCTCGCGCACCAGCGGAACAGAATTCAGCGATGTAGATGTAAATCAGATCGTGACCGAAACCCTTGCGCTGCTGGAGCACCAGTTCAAGACATCGAATATTCGCGTGCAGGATGAGTTGTATCGCCAGCTTCCACGCATCAATGGGAACACCGGGCGCTTGCAGCAAGTATTCCTAAATCTGTTTCTGAATGCGAAAGACGCGATGCCGCATGGCGGTACGTTGCGGGTTGCCACATCCAATGGGGATAAAGTGACAGTCGCAGTTTCTGACACCGGCAGCGGCATTCCGCAGGAGCATATTCAGCGGATTTACGACCCCTTCTTCACGACCAAAGCAACGCCCCGGGAAGGCCAGGGACGCGGCACCGGGCTGGGACTGTCAGTTACCTACGGAATCATTCAGGAGCATGCAGGCCAGATTCGAGTGGAGAGCAGTCCTGGCGAAGGCACCACGTTTTATCTTGATTTTCCTTTGACCAGAAAGACTGCCAATGTCTGAAGCAGCAGTGATCGCACACCAGAGCCAGTCCGAAATTCAGACGTCTGCCCTGGGTTCCATCCTGATCATTGACGACGAGGCGGCGATCCGCGAGTCTTTGCAGACCCTGCTTGAACTGGAGGGCTACGCGGTAGAAACGGCCGAGACCGGGGAACTCGGTATCTCTCGTATCGGCAACCGTTCTTTCGACCTGGTTTTGTTGGATCTGGCTTTACCTGATCGCAATGGCATGGACATTCTCGCCGAACTGCGAGTACAAAATCCGCAGCTTTCGGTAATCATGATTACCGCTTACGGCACAGTTGAGAATGCGGTGAAGGCAATGCAATCCGGCGCCGTCAACTTCGTCCAAAAACCTTGGGACAACGAGAAGCTGCTGGCAGACGTGCGCGCCGCCGTCGGCAGGCATCGGGCAGAGGAAGAGAACATCCAACTCAAGCGCGCGCTCAAACAGCGTTATAACTTTGAAAACATCGTGGGCAAGAGCGAGCCCATGCTCAAAATTTTCGATCTGGTTGCGCAGGTGGCTCCGAGTCGCTCCACCATACTTTTGCAGGGGGAGAGCGGGACCGGCAAAGAACTCATTGCGAAAGCGGTCCACTTGCACTCATCGCGGCGCGATCGGCCTTTCGTGCCGGTGAACACTGGGTCCATGCCTCCGGACCTGTTGGAATCCACGCTCTTTGGACACGTCAAGGGCGCGTTCACCAGCGCCATCGCTTCCAAAAAAGGCCTGTTTGAAATCGCTGACCGCGGCACTTTATTTCTGGACGAAATCGGGACCATGAGCATGGACACGCAGAGCAAAATTCTGCGAGTGCTGCAGGATCGCCGATTCATGCATCTGGGAGGGGTCCACGAACTGCAAGTGGACGTCCGCATCATCGCCGCGACGAACGTGGATTTGAAACAGCATGTGCGGGAAGGTAAATTTCGGGAAGACTTATTTTACCGCCTCAATGTCATCACCATAGATCTTCCGCCACTGCGGATGCGCAAGGAAGATATCCCAATGCTAGTGACCTTCTTCCTGACAAAATTCTCAAAGGAGAATGAGCGATCGGCGCGACGTGTTACTCCCGAGGCTCTGCGCGCTCTGCTGACTCATACCTGGCCTGGAAATGTGCGAGAACTTGAAAACGTGATCGAGCGGGCAGTAGTGCTTTCGACCGGCCCGGAAATCGGGATTGACTTGTTGCCCGACTTGATCGCGGGACGTGGACCTTCTTTTCCGGTGCTCGAACATCGTGGCGACGCTTCCCTGTTCGAGATTATGGAGGATTGCGAACGGCAGATTATCCTCGACATGCTGGAAAAATGTAACTGGAACCAGACTGACGCCGCGGAACGATTTCACGTGCCGCTCTCTACCCTGAACCAAAAAATCAAGCGGCTTAGTATCGAGATTAAGAAAAAGAATCGCGAATAGTCACGTTTAGAGCATCAACCCCTTCCTTCGATCACCCTCTCACTGCTCTGATATATTCTGGTTGTCCCCACTCCACCGGGGCCGTGAACAATGGAATTCATCTCGCCCTCGGAATTCGCGAAGGAGAAAATTAAGGCGGTGCAGGATTACTTCTTGCTCGCGGCGCAATCGCTTGCGAATCTCTTCCGGCATCCCCGCTACTTTGGAGACATGGCGCAACAGGCTGATCTGATCGGCGTCGGCTCCCTGCCAATCGTCATACTCACGGGGTTATCGATCGGCGCTGAATTGGCCCTTAACAGCGCGAACACTCTGCAACGATTCGGATCTCTATCGCTAATCGGACAATTAGTTTCGGTAGGAATGGTGCGCGAGTTAGGTCCGATCATTACCGGGCTGATGGTGACTGGCAGGAACGCCTCCGGAATGGCGAGTGAGCTTGGCTCAATGATCGTAACCGAACAAATTGATGCCATGCGCGCGCTAGGTACCGATCCGATGAAAAAGTTGGTGACCCCGCGCGTGGTTGCCACCGTGTTCATGCTGTTTTTTCTGACCATCATCTCTGATCTGTTGGGTTTGTTCGGAGGATCAATAGTCTCAACGCTGCTGTTTGGGCTGGATTGGCATCAATATTGGAGCAGCGCGTATCAGTCGCTAATTTTTCAGGATGTTTTTATGGGCCTGGTAAAGCCGGTGTTATTTGGCTTCATCATCGCCACGATTGGCTGCTATTACGGAATGACGGCCCGCGGAGGTACTCAGGGCGTCGGGCGTGCGACGACACAGGCGGTTGTAGCGGCGTCAGTGCTGATTCTGGTAGTGGACCTGGTCGTAACTAAATTGCTGATGACTTTATTTTCGTATCGCTAAGACATGGCTGCCCCTCCAATCGCGCTTGAGCAACCGCTGCCTTCTTTGCAGAACGCTCCTACTGACGTCATTGTTTTCGAGAATGTCTCCATCGCTTTTGAAGACAAGCAGGTGCTCGACGGAATTTCTTTTCGCCTTCCGAAGGGGGAAACAAGAGCGATTTTTGGCGTCGCGGGGTCCGGAAAAAGCACCATTTTGAAGCTCTCACTGGGCTTGATGAAGCCAGACTCGGGCCATATTTATGTCCTCGGCGAGGATGTTACGCAAATGTCCGAAGACGCGTTATTTGATTTGCGGCGAAAAATCGGCATGGTGTTTCAGGAAAGCGCGCTCTTCGATTCGCTTACTGTCAGGGAAAATGTTGCGTTCCGCCTTTTGGAGGAATCTTCTGCTTCCGA
>JBEEGK010000139.1:0-2785 GCA_041166845.1 Acidobacteriaceae bacterium | reverse complement strand
GCCGCTGTTGTCCGACGCGGTGTCCAGTCGCCTCAGCGCCGAATCTCAGCCAAGTCCGACACCGACGTCCCGGCTGCTCGCCTCTGTGCAACGATTTTCGCCACCGGGACTAGTCGCTGAAAGTATCGCAGGACGATCAAACGGAAATCCTACCGCCAGTACGGGGGCGCTTTTATTGCTGGCTTACTACGCAGCAACATTTCTGTGGTTGCTCCACGTGCGCTCGCGTGCCCAATACCGCGGAGAATATTTGGCTGAAACGTCATTGCCAATATCTGAAAGGGCCACTCGCACACTCTATGCCGGATGGAACGTGCGAGGAATCTCCGGCGTGACAGCAGCGGTTCTAGAGAAGGAGTTGCGCTATTTGTTGCGCAGCGGTCCGGTGCTGCTGACTTTTGTTACCCCCGTATTCATGCTTCTGGTATTGCGCGGCTCTGCTAAAGGCGGCGTTTTCTTGAGCGCCCCTCCGGAATTCGCGTTTTCTGTGGCCGCAGCGTATTCCCTTCTCTTACTCGCCAATCTGATTTACAACCTTTTTGGATCTGATGGCTCGGGCATTCTGCTTTTCTATACTTCGCCAGCTTCCTTCCGCCAAATTGTTGCCGCCAAGAATCTTTCTCATCTGGCGCTGTTGATGGCTAACCTCGCTATTGCCGGGACTGCGGCCGTCTTATTGTTTTCAGTCCCTCGTTTCAGCATTGTGGCAGGCACTGTCGCGTGGATTCTATTCGCTGTCCCCATAAATCTGGCATTAGGCAACTTGATTTCCATTCTTTCGCCAAAGAAATTGGACTGGGGAACATTCGGACGTCAGCGCGCCTCGCGCATCGCCATTATTGCGAGCTTCGCGGTGCAGATTTTTACAGTGGGCGCTGGCGTCGCGGTGTTGTTTCTGTCGCGGCACTTGGGCAATATCTGGTTTGCGACGCCGATGTTTTTAGCTCTCGCCGCTTTATCATTCGCAGGCTATAGGCTTGTGCTGAATCGGATTGACAAACTTGCGATGACTCACGAGAACGGGATGATTTTCGAGCTTGCGAAAACCTGAGCGTCGTCAGGTCTCCTCCGGCTTTGGCAAAAAGCGATACCCCACCCCGCGCACGGTGAGAAGGTGTCGGGGCTGTGAGGGATTATCTTCGATGTAGCGCCGCAAGCGAACCACGAAATTATCAATCGCTCGAGTGTCAGTATCTTCGTGTAATCCCCACACTTCTTCCAAGATTGATTTCCGGGAGACGATACGCCCACTATTTCGTATTAAGTGGCGTAACAACTCCGCTTCCATCAGCGTGAGCTGAATGGTGCTGCCGTTGGCGCGCAGTTCCTGCTTTCCAAAATCAATGGTGCGTCCATCAAACGAGAAGACGTCGTATTCGGCAACTTCACTGGGAGAGTTAGTTTTTGTGACATCGTCTTTCCTCACAGTACCCTGGGAAGACGCGGCTGGCATACCGCTTCGCATCCATTCACGACGGCGCAATAGACCTTGCAGCCGGGCGAGCAGGATGGGCAGTTCGAAGGGTTTCGGCAAATAATCGTCGGCGCCTGATGCAAATCCTTTGAGAACGTCTTCCGGACGGCCGCGTGCGGTCAGCATCAGCACCGGGATAAAATTTTTGGCGGTCCGCAGCTCCGAGGCGACTTCGAATCCATCCTTTCCCGGCAACATAACGTCCAGAACCATGACATCGAAGCTTTCGCGATTATCTTGTTCCCCAGGCTGAAGCAATAATTCCAGTGCGCTCTCACCATCGCCAACGACTTCGACCTTATGCCCATCAGCCTCAAGATTGAAGCGTAAGCCATTCGCCAAGTGGCCCTCGTCCTCCACGATTAGAACTCGGCTCATGTGTAACTCCGCGGCAGTCTCAGTACGACCGTGGTCCCGAGGCCGTCCCCGCTGCTTTCAGCGAAGACTTTGCCTCCATGTTTAGAAATAATGGAACGCACGATAAATAATCCCAGGCCTGTCCCCTTCACGTGAGACAGCGAGCGATTTCTCACACGATAAAAGCGCTTGAAAATGCGTTTTAATTCGGGCGCGGAGATGCCGACGCCGTGGTCCCGCACCGTTAGCTGCACGCGATCGGGGTCGGGCGATTCCAGTCGCACCACTACATCCACTTTCTCGCCCGAGTATTTCACGGCATTATCCAACACATTGGAAACCGCAGTACGGAGTTCCTCGGAATCCCCGTTGACGATAAGTCCCGCGCCATTGTGCATGTCCGCTGGTGATTCGTAACTGAGTGATTCTGGTCCGAGATGATGGCTCGACCGAGCCAATTGAACGCACTTTTCCACCAGTTGGTTGAAGTTCACGGGCTCAAAATGAAATTTTCTGGCTGTGGTCTGTCCTGCCTTTAACACTTGCTCCACGGTTCCCAGCAAACGATCGGTGTCATCGAGCATAAGGCCGTAGAACTCGCGGCGCTGGGCTTCGTCCACGTCGCGGCGCTGCAAGGTTTGCAAATACAGGCGTATGGACGCAATGGGGGTCTTCAGTTCGTGCGTTACCGCATTGATAAAACTGTCGTGCTGCTCGTTGCGGCGAATTTCGCGGACCAGAAAGCTGGTGTTCAGAATCAGGCCCGCCGTGATGGCGCCGAAAAAGATGATACCGAGAAAAACGCGCACGCCTTCACGCCAGTTAAGGATGATCCAGCCAAAACCTACAGCCACGGCCAAGCCTGCCAACAACGCGCCTAGTGATAGAAATGTGATGATGGCTTTGCGGCGGCTGGTAATGCGCATGGAGAGATTCTAGCGCGGGGGACGGAAA
>JBEEGK010000138.1:0-8039 GCA_041166845.1 Acidobacteriaceae bacterium | reverse complement strand
AAGCACTATGTGTCCAAGTTTTATGGTTACGCGCGATGAAAAACATTCCACCCGCGGACGAGCACATCTCCTCTGGGAAATGCTAAATGGCGAAGTTTTAAAAGATGGATGGCGCGATGACAACGTGAAAGAAGCGCTGGATTTATGCCTTGCGTGCAAAGGCTGTAAGACGGAATGTCCTGTCAACGTTGACATGGCGACTTATAAAGCGGAATTCCTTGCCCATTATTGGGAAGGCCGATGGCGTCCGTTGAATTCTTATGCCTTTGGATGGATTGATAAATGGACGCGGATGGCGGCAGTTGCTCCAACTCTGTCGAACGCATTCGCAAACGTGCCGATCTTGAGTGACGTGATGAAGAATGTTCTGGGAATCCCCCGCCAGCGACAGATACCGAAGTTCGCCAGGGTAACGTTTCGTCACTGGTTTGGCCGCCGCTCCGGAGGCAACTCTGGTAATCCGAAAGTGCTGCTGTGGACGGACACTTTCAATAATTACTTCACGCCCCGTGCAGCGCACGCAGCGGTATTGGTGCTCGAATCAGCCGGCTTCGAGGTCGAGATCCCGCCTCAGCAATTGTGTTGTGGACGCCCGCTCTACGATCATGGATTTCTCAGCATGGCGAAATCCTATCTGTTGCGCATTCTGGATCAGCTCCGGCCTCAGATTGAGGAAGGAATTCCAGTTGTCGTCCTCGAACCCAGTTGTTGCTCGGTATTCAGGGATGAAATGTGCAACCTGCTTCCTGATGTACCTCATGCGCAACGCCTGCGACAAAATATTTTCACCCTGGCGGAATTCCTCGAACAAAGGGCCAGTCACTACTCGCCGCGGGTCTTGCGGCGTAAGGCCATTATTCAAGGGCATTGCCACCAGAAGGCGATTATGCGATTGAATTACGACGAATCTCTGATGACTAAGATGCAGCTCGACTACCGTGTTCTCGAATCAGGGTGCTGCGGCATGGCCGGAGCGTTCGGCTATGAGAAAGAAAAATACGCGGTTTCGATGGCATGCGGGGAGCGGGTACTGCTGCCTGAAGTCAGAAAAGCCGACCCCTCGACCTTGATTATTGCGGATGGCTTTAGCTGCAAAGAGCAGATTCAACAGTCAACGGGCCGTACGGCGGTCCACCTCGCGGAAGTGATCCGAATGGGTCTTTCAGAGTAAACGGCGTGGCGCAACTCCGATGTTAGACTGCTTCACTCAAAGTGATTAGGAGACGATGAAGCCTGGGCCATCCAAGGTTATAGGTCACGACGCGCAGTGGTTGAGGGCAATGCTTGCCTCCATCAATGCGGCAATCATTGCAACGGATCTACCGGGCAAAATCATCTATTGGAATGAGTTTGCGGAAAAGCTTTACGGATGGCCGTCCGCGGACCTGCTGAACCGCGACCTGGTGGAATTGGCAGATGAGGGCGATCAAGTGCGGGACGCCGTCACTACCGGCGGTAGCTGGAGGGGAATTTTAAAATTGAAGGGGAAGGACGGCGCCAGCTTTACTCCCTTTGCCACCTTCTCGCCGGTCTTGAATTTCGATAAAATGCCTTTGGGAATGGTTGGCATAATTCATGACATTCCCGGCACGAACGGTACCGAAGCACGATTGCCCCAGCCGTTGCGGGAGTCGCGGCGAGATCTAGAGAAGCGGGCTCACGAGAGAACGACGGAGTTGAATGCCGCCAACGATAACCTGCACGAGCTCTCCGGGCGATTACTGCGGATGCAGGATGACGAACGTAGGCGAATCGCTCGTGAGTTGCATGACAGTGTTGGACAGTTGCTGGCGGCGGTCAGTATAAATTCTGCCTCCGTAGAGGCCGAAGCAGCCAAGCTGAGCCCTGTAGCGGCACGGGCACTTTCTGAGAACGCGGGGCTCGTAGGCGAGATCAACAAAGAAATTCGGACGATCTCACATTTGTTGCATCCCCCTCTGCTGGACGAAGCGGGCCTCACCTCAGCGCTTTCCTGGTATATTCGCGGATTTTCGGAACGCAGCAATATAAAAGTCGCCGTGGATATTCCACCGGACTTTTTTCGTCCGCCCGAAGAGATGGAGATCGCGATTTTTCGCATTGTGCAAGAAAGTCTTACCAACATTCACCGGCATTCGGGCAGCATGCAAGCTTCGGTTCGACTAGCTCACATTGGGGATCGCGTTGTTGTCGAGATCAAAGATTCGGGCAAGGGTATGTCGTCCAGGCCGGAAATGAGGGCCCGTCGGGAGGGTGTAGGAATAAGAGGGATGCGGGAGCGCATCCGACAACTAGGAGGAGTTTTGGAAATTCGTTCCGATTCGAGTGGTACGACTGTGGAAGTGACTTTACCAGTAAGTGGCGGAGTATCAACGTGATTCAGGCGATCACGATATTTGGCGAAAATCGTTAAAACTCCACACTATACGAATCTGCCTCAGTACCTTTTATGGTACAACCCCTCAGCGATTTCCACATCCAAAGGGCAGAAGGCTTGTTAAGGCCCTTGAAATCATCGTGTCCGGGAGTTAGTAGTGAAAGTTAGGATCCTTTTAGTGGACGACAGTCCGATGGTCAGGAGAGCGATGCGTTCGCTGATCGAGCGAAATCCCAAGCTGGAAGTCTGCGGGGAAGCAGAGAACGGACAGATCGCGGTTGAAATGTTCCAGCAACTGCAGCCGGACCTCGTTGTCCTGGATTTCTCGATGCCGATTAAGAACGGACTTCAGGCTGCGCAGGAAATGTCCACTCTTCACCCCGGCATACCATTGTTGATGGTGACGATGTTTCGTTCTGAACAGCTCACCAAGGAAGCCCAGAAGGTAGGTATCGGCAGCGTTCTCTCGAAGGGCGACAATCTCAGCAGCAACCTGGTCAGCACGATCGAGCATCTGGCCTCCAAATAACTTCGCCGTCTGTTTTGCTGGTAGGGTTGATTTGGAGTTGGATGAATGAACCAGCCACCGTCAAAGGGCTCACAGAAACCAAAAGCCACTACAGAAAGTAAATCTTCCGCTCAACCTCCCCGGGAATCTTTCCTGCGAAGCCATTCTCTTGGCATCGCCTGCTGTGTAATTCTGCTTGTCTGGATCGTGATGTACTGCGTTTCGAACCCCAGCACTCACGTTGGCTCGTTCTTCGGAAATGCGATCGCCGATTGGACGGGAGTCGTGGTAACTGTCTTAGCGACGAAATACTTTTATGAGAAAGGCTCTGCCGAAAGTCGGCATCCCACTCTGGGACCATGGGGCCATCTTCACAAACGGCTGATGGACCATTCTTTGAGCTTCTTTCTGCTCGTGACCGGCATTGCGTGGGGAGTGGCGTTTGTCTATATGGATCCGCAGTCGAAATGGGGCCAAGTGGTTGGTAATATTGTTTCAGAGTGGACGCAGCTGTTCGGATTAGTCCTGTTAACTAAACGCCTGATCGAGCGGCATTCGAAGGAAAGCGCAGGGCGATCGCAGTGAACTTTCGATCTCGGCAAACCAAGTTTCTCGCACTGTTCCTCGTTATTGCTCTAACGCAGAGCATGTGGGCGGCGACCGCTACCGCGTATCCACAACTTCCGGATCCCGGTAGAGCCCCAATGACCAAGGAGCAACAGGTGCAACTTGGCCGCAAGGTGATGGGGGAAGTGTACAAGCAGATGCCGGTGCTGCCGGATTCCAGTCCTGAGACGCAGTACATCCAGCAACTCGGAAAAAGGCTCGCTTCCGCCATCCCGCGAGAATACTCATGGCCCTATGAATTCCACGTTATCCCGCAGAAGGACATAAACGCGTTCGCATTGCCGGGGGGCCCGATGTTCGTCAACGTCGGCGCAATTGTCGCTGCCGATAACGAAGCGGAGCTGGTAGGGGTGATGGCCCATGAAATGTCTCACGTTTATATGCAGCATTCCGCCAAGCAAGCTTCCAAAAATCAGTGGGCAAGTATGCTCGGCGCTTTGGGAGGATTATTCGGCGGAGGAGTAGGAAGTCTGGCTCGTGCAGGAATTCAACTCGGGGCAGGCACTTTACTGATGAGATATTCCCGCCACGACGAAGCGCAGGCCGACTCCGTGGGTGCGATCATCATGTACAAAGCGGGATATGATCCGCGAGCGTTGGCTGATTTTTTTGCGAAGCTCGAAAAACAGGGTGGTGGCGGGGGTCCTCAGTTCCTGAGCGACCATCCCAATCCGGGTAACCGGCAGGCTGCAATTGATAAAGAAATAAGCAATTGGCCGCAGCAACGTTACCTGCGCGATAGCGACGCATTCCTGCGCGCGAAACAACACGCTGCAACTTTGAAGGTCTATAGCGCGCAACAGATAGCCGACGGTGCGAAGCAGGGATTATGGGCTCAACAAAACAACCAGGGTGGAGTTACTCCAGCGAACTCTCCAGGTACAGCTGATGCCGCGACCGGTTCGTTGTCCAGCGTCACTTACCAGCAAGTGCGTCCCAGCAACAACATGGCTGAGTGGAGCAAGGGAACGTTTCGCATTTCCTACCCAGACAATTGGCGGCCAATAGAAGACCAAACTCCAGCGCTAACCATCGCTCCTCCAGCAGGCACCGCAGATGGAGTTATCGCTTACGGAGTAATTATTGGGTCCGTGCGTGACAGTAGCGTAAGCTCTCTGGATCAAGCCACAGAAAATCTAATACGAAACCTACAGCAGTCCAACCCTGATTTGAGGGCATCTGGAGATTTCCAAAATACTCAAGTTGGTGGAAAGCAAGGAAAGTCTGTCATCCTTACCGGACGCTCGCCATTGCAGCAAAACGGGCAAGCTGTCGGGGAACGGGATTGGCTGATAACTGCGTCAGACCCGCAGGGTGGCCTGGCATACCTGCTTTTCATCGCACCCGAAAGCGAATTCAGCCAACTACGTCCTGTGTACGAGCGGATGCTGAATAGTTTTCAGTTCACGGGGCAGTAAGAAATCTGTTAACGGTCGTTGTTTGAGGCTCCACCCCGTGAATTATTGTCCCGGGAGTTTTCTGGCAGCGTCACTGTGCTTACCACCGAAGGATCATCGCGCAGCTTAATGTATAAAACGTCTCCCGCTGGGCGCGGGATCGAAATTGTGGAATCCCGGAATCCTAGTGGGACGGAGACACTGTTTTTGAATTCTTCATCGGATGCGATCGAGTCAAGCAAAAACAAATTGTTTCCGCTCAATGTGCATTCTTTCTCCGCGGCGCTGCCGGGACAATGAATTTTGTTGAGCGTGGGAACCCTCACCAGGCTTGTCAGGGGCTGCCAATCGCCGTTGCCTCCACCGACCTGCACAGGACGAAAACGCAGAGATCCAAACGCAGAGGACCCGAAGCTTTTCATGGGATCGAGTTGGGCAAGCACGTTCTGAGAATCCTGGAGCACGAGGGCGCCATCTTCGAGGCCGAGCAAAATATGGAACGACTCGTCCGCCGAAGCCACCTCGATTTTTTCGTTACGTGGGAAGGAGGATGGTGTCTCGCTCTTCAAAAAGAAAGAGAGCTTGCCATCCTGCGAAAGCTCATTTTCACTTCCTAAATGAATACCCATAGCCGAAGATGACGGACCGGGCTCTGCGTTCTTACTTAAGAGCACAACCTTAGGACGTGAAGGCAATATAACGGTCGGAACGTCCAGGGAACGTCCGTCTTTGAGCGTTACATGCACAACAGATTTATCTCCCTCGTGGAGCTTGCTGGCCGCGGCAGCATCGGGGACTGAGACCCGCAGCTTATCTTTCTCGCCTTCACGCGCCAATTCCCTTGGGGAGAACTGAATTCCATTTACTTGCAGACTGGCAACTTCGTCCAGGCGCGTCCCTTGTAGCGTCCCATCCAAATCTCCAGAATTCATGATGAAGTTATCAATATGGCCTACCTCGGAATAGGATCTCAGAGGAATCTCATCGGGATTACTCAGTCCGTACTGTTTGACACGAATCATGACGGGCCCGGCGGCCTCGTTTTTGAGGGAAACCTGCACTTCCAGCTTGCCGTCCTTAAGCGCCTTCCATGTGGCTTCAATCTCCTTTCCGGCGGCGTCTTGCATCGTGATCTGATCAACGCATGCGCTGGCGTCGGATTGCAGATGTAGAGTATCGTCGCGGCCCACGATGAGCGCGGTCTGATCGCCAGGGGGGACCGTCCACTTGGAAGCGTGCGCACTCAGCAGATGAAAGCCGGGGCCTTCAAAGGCGTCGAAACCCCACTCGCCGGTGAGGTTCCCGTCTATGGTCCCGGCGCCCGAAAGCTCCGACGCAGCGGCCTGCAGATTGCGGACATCAATTACGAAGCCCCCTCGCGTGGGGTTCGCGGTTGCGGGCAGATCAATCTGTTTTCCAGTTTTGCTTTTCAGACGCAAAACCATATTGCGGGCAAATCCCGTGGAAAAAACCAGGGGGGCTCCTTCCACAGGAAGGACCAAGTGAGGCTTTTGCAAACAAAAGATTTCATTGGCATCCACTGCGCGGAGCGGAGGCTTTTGTGCTTTCTCGATCGCGGGCAGGCCGATCACCATCACTGACATTGGCTTGCGAAATGACGGAGGGTTATTGAGCCGGAGATTTAGTGCCTCTGATTTAGGCAGGGCGAGTGCGGGAATGTACTGGTAGCCGGCGGTGCGGAAGCTCTCCATCATCCGTGCCAGGTCCACGATCACCCCAACGTACGGACTGTAGGCGCCTGCGCCAGCCACGCGGGTAGTACTGAGTTGTCCTATCAAATCGGAGCTTGCACCAGACGTCAGTGCCGTCACCATGGACTGGCTATGTCCATCTTCCAAAACCAGCTGATCGGTGTTTTGCATCAGACAGGGAGCCTGCTGTTCGCTCGGCTTGTCGAAACACTGATGATCTAGCTTGATATTCAGGCTGCGAGCTAACAGTACGGAACGATCATGAAGGGCTTCCGGAGCGGTGTCGGAGGTCTTTCGTACTGCGTCAAGATATGCATCGAGGCGCAGGCGGTCGAGGCTGGCCTGATTCAAATCCTGCGCCGCTCTCACAAAAGCGCCGGGCTTTCCTCGCACCGCGGATCGCAGGCTGCTGAAGTCTCCGCCAGTCTCGGGCGCAAGAAAGAGCAATAACTGTTCCGCATCTTCAGGAACTGTGAGAACAATCCCTTCCTCGCGAACTTTTTTACTCCAGGTATCGGCCTTTGTGAACCAGTTGTCGGGCGGCGGATTGGTAGCTCCCCTCAGGAACGCCGCGATCAATAGATAATGGACGGATTGCGAGGTCGGTAGTTCTGGATGCACCCAGATCCGGTCGCCCGGTTGCAGATTCGGAACCGCAGAGATGGGAAGACTTTTTCCGGCGCGCGTAACCCTGACGCTGACACTAGGTCCGGGCAAGTCGAAGGCGGAACTATCAGCCACAGCTGCGACTGCGGAAATCAGCAGCACCAGTAATAAATTTCGAAGATAAGTTAGCAATATTGAATTCCTGGATTATCTTTAATGGCGTCCAAATACGGTATTCGTTGTGACGATTGCTTTCCTCCTATTTTAAATGGATATCCAGGATTAAATTGCTTCGACTGTGGCCGGAAGGCCTGTGACCTTTAGAGTAAGTAGGTAATTTGGAATTTCGCAGCAGAGTATATATCCGAAGCTTTTAGAGCAGAGTCGCGGCGGTTTCAAGGCAATAAAAAACGGAGGAGGCAGTTTCGCCTCCTCCGAAAAGCTTTCCTTCTTACTTCAAGCCGCTCGCGTACCCCGCACAAAGTGCAGAATCAACGAAATCACGGCAAAGATCAGTAAAAGGTGGATTAAGCCACCTGCTACGTGGAAAACACTGAATCCCATAATCCAAGCTATAAGCAGTACGACAAACAGGATTGTGAAGATACTCATAGAGCCTCCTTATGTTCGTTGTGAGCTACGTGTGTTGCGCACTACCCCTAGCTGGCGCGCGGCATGGGCTTGTCGCTTTTTTGCCAATCTGCCCCTGCCTCGCCTGTGGATGAAACGTCTTCCGCGCCAGTTCGTTCAAGAATTTCCTTGGCCTTCTTGGTCCAAGCCGAATCATCGCAATGGACGGAGAGAAGAATCCCGCCATCTTTGACGCGACCCTC
>JBEEGK010000137.1:0-8320 GCA_041166845.1 Acidobacteriaceae bacterium | reverse complement strand
ACGCCTTCAAAATCACGTGATATGTACCGAAGCATCAGAGGAGAGCATCCTCACCGACGTACGCTCATTCGCCAATGGCGCCGGACTGCACGACGACGCTACCGTGATTATGATTCGTGCAATAGATCGAAAGTGAAAGGTGAAGATTGGACTGCGTGGAAGTTTGTTACCACTAGGCGAAGCGCGCCCTGTGTTCCTTCAGAATGCATCTATCCATGACCACAAAGATTCCGGCTTTTCTGGCCTTCTCAGCTGCGGCTTGATGTACCACGTCTTCCTGCATCCAGATGACGGGCACGTTTAGTTGGATTGCCTGGTCCACGACCTCCTCAACAAATTCCGGCCGCCGAAAAATATTCACGATGTCGATTTTTTCCTTTACATCCAGTAGCGAAGGGTAGGCTTTCTCTCCCAAAGCGCCTCTGATTGAAGGGTTGACGGGGATGATGCGGTATCCCTGAGACTGCATGTAGGCAGAAACTCCGTGGCTGACGCGCATTGGGCTGTCTGAAAGGCCGACAACAGCAATCGTTTTAGCGCGATCGAGCAACTCGCTGATGGGATCGGGTTGGGTTGGAGTATTCACAGTTGTTCGATACGAGGCACTCAGTTACTTCTTTTCCATTTTCTGACTGTACATTCGCATTGCGAGCTTCCTGACGGTCTCCGAAACTTCTTTGGTGCCAGACAGAACCTTGAGATCATTTGGCAAAAGATTTTTCACCAGCGTCAGTGCGACGTCCAAGGGTGTCCTCGGATTAAAAACCAGATTTTTTACTACGACATAGTTTTTCATAAAACGGCGCTTCATAGGTATCGCGCGCAGCACCGTTTCCAAAACATTCTTTTGGCTGGCAAATTTTTCAACTTCACCGTCGCTGATCTTTGGTGAATCGAGAACTGCTAGAGCAACGATCTTTGTGCCGTCTCGAATCAGGAGCGAGCGTTCCTCTTTACTTCCCTTCACGGCCAGTTGAATCCGTCCGGTAATACCAAGGCGAGCAATCTTCTGTAAAGCGCTCCCTCGCTGCTCACCAACAGGTTTTGCAGGCTCAGGGCTTTTCTCAGCGGCTTTAGGTTCTTCTTTCGCTGGCTCCGGCTCCGCAGGCTGCAGGGTCACTGATTCTGTTTCTCTGTCTGTGGAGAATTCGTCGTGCGTACCGCCTAGCGGTTTGAAGGGTTTATTCCCCTCCGACGCGATTTCAGCGGCGTGCTCTGCCAGATAGGCAGCTAATTCTTCGTCTCCGACTTTGTCGTCTTCCTTTTCATTCTCGGATGCAGTTGAAGCTTCAACTGCCGGCGGCGTCGCCACGGCTTGTTCATCCGCAACAGCTTCCTTAGCTGGAATCGGGTCGGCGGGGGGCGCTTCCTTCGACTCCTGCCGAAGCACCGCAGGCTCCGCTATGGGCGGTTCTGTGTCATCGGCAGTGCTCGCAGAAATCGCCTCGGCAATATTTGCCCCCTGAATTCCGGTTAAGTTCGGATTGTCACTCAGCGCGGCCAAAATCGTAGAAGAGCGCCGTACACGTTGGCTCGAAAGAAACGTTTCCACCTGCTCCCGCGAGACGGAAGTAGCGAGCTTGGCCAAAGCAGTTTCTGAAACTGCCGGGTTGTGTACCACGGCCTGTAAAAGTGCGGGACGAAAATTTCGCGGATCAACCAGATATGAAAGCACTGCGCTCGGGGTTGCGGGATTTATCGCAGCTGCGCGGCAAACTTTTTCGTCCCATCCAGCCAGGGTCAGGCTGGCTTGCTCGCCAAAAACTTTGTTTTCGGTGGCAAGATAAACCAAGATCTCCAGCATTTCGTCGGATGGAATGGAAAGCAACCCGCGCGCGGCCGACTGCATCAGATTCGCCGGAACCGCAGAAGCGCGGATGAGATCAATCATGCGCGGCATTATTTGGAAGCCTCGGGCTGCGGCGCAAACTTCGCCGCTCGATTCTGGGCTTGCCGGTTAGATGCTCTCATTCTTAGCGCGCCGGACCGTTATTTGGCAGACTCAGTTTGGTTATGGCAAATCTGCTCGAACAAAATCGATACTATCAGAGCCACAGGCCTAGTCTTCCACGGAATCGTTTCCCAAATTGATTCCTTAAAATTCTTTCAGGAACCCGCCATCTAGCATGCAGTTTTTATTGCTTTTCGGCCCGGCGCATTTGTAGATAAGCGCGGATGAACGGCTGTAGATCGCCATCAATCACTCGGTCAACGTCACCCACCTCCATTTTCGTGCGGTGATCTTTGATGAGGCGATAAGGCTGCAAAACATAAGAGCGGATCTGCGATCCGAAATCTATGTCGAGCTTTGAGTCTTCGATCTTCTTAGTGGCGGCGCGCTTCTTTTCCAGCTCACTCTCGTAAATTTTCGACCTTAGCATGCTCATCGCTCGTTCTTTGTTCTTGTGCTGCGATCGCTCATTCTGGCAGGCTGCCACTAGACCTGTCGGAATGTGGGTAATGCGCACCGCGGAGTCGGTAGTGTTCACGTGCTGTCCGCCTTTGCCGCTGGAGCGATAGGTATCAATGCGCAAATCTTCGGGCTTGATCACGACCTCGATGGTGTCGTCAATTTCTGGAGAAACATAGACGCTCGCGAATGAAGTGTGTCGCCGCCTTGCCTGATCAAAAGGAGAAATTCGCACCAGGCGATGGACACCGATCTCGCTGGTCAGCAATCCGAAAGCGTATTCGCCATTCACGGCAAAGGTCGCTGATTTGATTCCCGCCTCTTCGCCCGGCTGGTAGTCGTAAAGCACAGTCTCGAATTTTTGCCGCTCTGCCCAGCGCAAATACATCCGCAGCAGCATGTCGGCCCAGTCCTGTGATTCGGTGCCTCCCGCTCCGGGATGAATCGTAACGATGGCATTGAGATGATCGTTCTCACCAGAGAGCAGGGTCTCGGTCTCGAGGCGGTCCACCAGTTCTTTCAGCGAATCCATTTCGCGTCGCAAGTCGGCGTCAACTTCTTCGCCTTCTTTTCCGAGCTCAAAGTATGCGGAAATATCTTCGTCATGCCGGACGAGTTCGGCCTCGGTAGACAGAAGAGCTTCCAGGCGCTTTTTCTCGCGCATGACCTGCTGAGATTTTTGTGGGTTCGACCAGAGCTCCGGGTCGGCGGCCTGCTTCTCAATTTCAGCTAATTGCGGACGCAGTTTTCCCGCGTCAAAGATACTCCCGAAGTTCCCGGGCTTTTTGTTTTAATGACGAATATTCCTGCTCAAACTCTATGTTCATAACAATCTTTGCCTCGCTGGGGGACGGAGACGCATGAGTAGCGCCAACACAGAAATTATCGCACACAGGTAAGCAAACCAATCTCCGTGCCGAGTGTAGAAAGTGATGACGCCAGAGGTTCCGTAGGGAGCAATCATCGCACTCCGAATTTTTCGCGGGATTGTTGTTATCACTCTTCCGTAAGGATCTATAGACGCGGTAACCCCGGTATTCGTGTCACGCAAAAGCCAGCGCGCATTTTCGACCGCGCGCATGCGGGCCTGCTTGAGATGTTGAGCGTAGGCTCCACTGTCTCCATACCAGCCATCGTTCGAAATATTCACGAAGACTTGGGCCCCATTTGCCGCGAGTTGGCGGATTTCATCGGGGAAGATGGATTCATAGCAGATAAAGACTCCCAGTTTCGTGCCTCCCGCGTCGAGAGGTGCTCGTGATGAACCTCGCGAGAAATCGCCCACCTCTTTGGTGAGACCGCCGGCAAACGAAAATATATGTTTGAAAGGAACGTATTCACCGAACGGAACCAGATGAATCTTGTCGTAGCGCGAAACCCACTCTCCAGTTGGGGTGACCAGGCTGCCAGAGTTGTAGAGTTCGCTGGGCTGTTGCGGGGTCGTGCTGGCGTTGCGAACGCCTAGACTGCCTGCCAGAACCCAGGTGTGACTGGCGCGAGCTACGTCGCTCACGGCATTGCGAAAAATTGCGTCGCTCGAATAAAACGGCGCCGGAGACTCAGGCCACACGATGAGATCTGGATGAACTGGGCCCGAGGCCGAATTGTTATCTGGCGAGGCTTCACTTGGCGAATGCAGACTCACTACACTTAAGTCGCGCAGCGTGTCGGTGAAATATTGCGTTGTCCAATCAGAACTTTCGAGAATTGGAATATTCGCCTGCACAAGAACAGCCTTGCGGTCCGGAAGCAAGACGGGGGCAGGAATCAGGCGTCCGGCTTGCAACACGATCGCGGCGCAAATCGACGCGATAAGAAGTGGCTGGCGGTGCTGCCGCCGAATCAGGTAGACCGCAGCAAAGGCTGCATTCACCACCATGATTTCGAACGACAGCCCATACACTCCAGTGACGGTAGCCAGGCGCGCGAGCGGAATATTATCAACCTGCGTTGTTCCCAGAAGGTCCCAGGGAAATCCCGTGACGCGAGAGCGGGCGAGCTCGACTGCCACCCACACCACCGGCGATAACAGCAGCGCTCGGCGGCTGAATGGATTGTTATTCGCGAGCAAACTTACGATGAGTCCGAACAAGCCGTGATAGATCGCAAGGTACAAGCAGAACAAAATCAGAATTCCCACAGCCGCTGGAGTATTCACGCCGCCGTACTGGCGCATGGTATTGAATATCCAGTAGCAGGTTCCGGCGTACCAGAGAAACCCGGAGGCATAAGCCAGGAGAAAGGCCTGCCATGGACGCGCCGGAAGCAGCTTGATTCCCTCGCTGAGTTGCAGAGTGTCGGGAACGCGGGCACGCAGCAACGCGATCAGCAACGGAGCGATTGAGACCCAGCAAAGCACGTAGAGATTCGGCAGGGGAAATATCGCGATCTGCAGTCCCGCCGACAGCAGAAGAAACAACCACGCACTTTTGTGAATCTGCATCGGGAAAAGAATAGCAAAGGATACGGCTACGTTTTGTGTGTTTGCTTACTGCTGGGAGACTTTTTTGCTTGCGGTCAGCTTCAGGCGCACAAAATTCACCAACTCAGGAGTGACATATTGGGGAGGCTCGATGGCAAACTGTGGACACCCTTGTACAGGTTTCAACGAAACCCCGCTCCACGCGCTGCCAGTTGATTTGGGAAACTTCTGTTGGTGAATGATTACGGCATCGGCGCGGTCGAGAAATTCTTGAGCCGAGCGTTTGAAGTCGGCGGTCGCCGGATCGAGGATGGTGAGATAAAGATCTGGACGAATAAACTTCAAGACACTGTTGGATTCGAGAATTGCGTTTTTGGAGTCATCCAATCGACGGCGGATCGTAGGCATAGCTTCCGCCAGCCGACCCTGCTCAGTCCTCAGCCACCAAACGCGCTGGGCTCCGGCCAGCAGAAAACGCGAAGTGTCGCTCTCGCCCGAGCGGTCGCTCTCCTGCGAGATTGCCCAGGTGTGGTCATCGCCGGCGCAATGGCAGGAGGCACCATCCTTTGAGCAAATGCCGTGACCGTACTGAGTGATTTTGAATGCATTCCACTCGAATTCGGGAAGAGCAGCAATCAATCCAGCCACCACGCTGGTCTTACCCAGGTCGCGGGAGTGCCCGCCAATAACTACGACTGCCATTATTCCTCTTTCGACTTTTTCTTGGCGAGGCGAGCTAGAACCGCAAGAGTGCGCAAATATTCGCGTAGCGGGCGCGCCGGAGTTCCCCAGAATGCGACGCCCTTTCCGCGAAGCACTTTTTGCGGCAATACGCCGCTCTGTCCGCCTAACATAACGCCTTCTCCAATGTGAGCATGCTCGCCGATGCCCACTTGGCCTCCTATCACGGCATTGTTTTCGACCACAATGCTTCCGGAGAATCCAGTTTGCGCGGCGACGACGACGTTTTCACCGATCTGACAGTTGTGACCGATATGCACGAGATTATCAATTTTAGTTCCGCGACCGATACGGGTGACTTCGAGAGCGCCTCGATCAATCGTAGTATTGGCGCCGATTTCTACGTCGTCTGCTATTTCCAGTCTGCCTATCTGCGGGAACTTTTCATAGCGGTCGCTTTGCGGATCGAGGACATATCCAAAGCCGTCACTCCCCAATATCGCGCCAGAATGGACAATCACACGATCACCAAGTGTCGCACCCGCATAAATCGTGACTCGAGGATGCAGTAAGCAATCTTTCCCGATGACTACGCCTGCTGCGATGACGCTACCTGCACCGATGCGAGTGCCTTCTCCGATCTCGACGTTTTCTTTGATGACCACGCACTCTTCGATGGTGACGTTTTTTTGAAGATTTGCCGTGGGATCAACGATCGCATTGGGATGAATTCCGGTTTGAACTTCGGACGTAGCCGAAATAAATTTTGCGGCGCGGGCGAAGGCGAGTTTGGGCTGTGAGGAGATTAATAGAGGCTTTGAGTATTCCGTGCCTGAAGCGGCCTTGGTCGTGTCACTCTTCACGATGATGGCAGCGGCACGCGAACTCATAGCCTTCTGTAAGTTGCTCACGTCCTCGATGAAAACGAGATCTTTGGAAGTGGCGGAATTCACGCTGGAGACGCCGGACACTTCCCCATCGGGATCGCCAACGATAAGCGCGCCTATAACCTCCGCAATCTGTCTCAACGACCTCTTCATGGAACTCTTTTCTATACTTTTGTTCATTGAAAGAAAACCGGAAAGAAATGGTGAGACTAAAATGCCAGCATGGAACGGAAGATTTTTTGGATCAGCTTCACGCTGCTCGGTTTGGTTGCAGACTTTTTATTGCCACTCTGGTGGGCGCTCGGAGCGACTATCCCAATTGGATTCGTGAGCTGGTGGATTGCCTACCGCAGCGATTGGTTTTGACTTCGTCGTTGGGGATTGAGGCAGTAACTTAGGACATAGTCAGAGACAGAAACGTTTCTCGCCGACGATAGCTCAGGAGAAATCGAATGAAACGGAAGATGCTCGGAAGGATCACAGCAACAAGCTTCGCATTGGTCATTGTGCTCGGCGCAGCATGGCAAACGCGAGCGCAGGACGCCAAGGCGCAGTATCCCGCTATGGCACCACTTGAGCAATATTTGATTGCCGATCGGGACGCCGAGATAGCGCTGGCGCGGAGCGGGGGGCCGGATTCCGTGTCACACGATGCCGAGGTTTTGGTCTTGGGACAGCACGGCTATGAAACCGCAGGCAAAGGTAAGAATGGTTTCGCGTGCCTGGTGCAACGATCATGGGCCGCCCGCCCGACGATCGCGAGTTCTGGAATTCCGACCTGCGTGCTCCGATTGCCTCAACCCGCCCGCCGCGCGGTCCTTTCTTCCACTCATTCTCAAGAAAACTGAGTGGGTATTGGCGGGACGATCCAAAGCACAGATTGCCGCAGAACTTCAAACCGCTTTCGACAAGAAGGCATTGCCCACGCTGGAACCGGGCGCGATGTGCTACATGCTTTCGAAGCAAGGGTACATAACCGACCGCGGCGGACACTGGCGTCCTCACGTGATGTTTTTCGTTCCGCTCACCGAAGCGAAAGCCTGGGGCGCCAATCTACCGGGATCCCCGATTCTGGCGGCTGAGGACGCTCAGGAACGACTGACGATATTTATGGTTCCGGTCGGCAAGTGGTCGGATGGTACGGCTGATTCGGAGCAGGAGCGCTGAGGGAAGACTTTGTCTTTTCTCGAACTAGTTTGATTGGCGGGCGTCTGTGACGGATGAACATTCCCCACTCAAGCCAAAACCGGGCTCGAGTGGGCCACCTGTCTTCAGCAAGCCCGATGGCTACCTTCTCGGCTCATACCGCATCGCCACCGCGCCCGAGCGGAACTCGAGCCGGCTCACGAGCTTCAAGTCGACATGCTTCGACAGCCCCGCGAACAACGTCGGCCCGTGGCCCGCTAGCCTGGGGTGCACCACGAACTCGTACTCATCGATCAATCCCAGTTCCGCCAACGCCAGCGGGAGCTTCACGCCTCCCGTGAGCAGTCCCTTACCCGACTCCCGCTTGAGCTGCTGAACGGCCTTCCCTAGATCCCCGCGCACGAGCTCCGCGTTCCAATCGACCCGGTCAAGGGTGCTCGACACGACGTACTTCTTTGCCGCGTCAATCGTCCGGCCGAAAGGCTTCATCCAGTCAGGCATCGCATCGGACGCCGGCGGCCGCCATGCCGCCTCCATCATTTCGTAAGTCACCCGGCCAAAGAGGAGGGCATCGGCCCGGTCGAGGTTCTCGATCGCGTGACGATGCAAGTCTTCGTCCGGGATCATTGCACGATGATCGCAGCACCCGTCCAATGTGACGTTGATGGAATATCGAAGGGGTCGCATTACGTAAGCGTACCGCCGCGTAATGGGCTAGTACACGAATGGTTTATGACTGAGGCGCGCATGCGAGGCACAAAAAAGGGCGCTCCG
>JBEEGK010000136.1:0-3645 GCA_041166845.1 Acidobacteriaceae bacterium | reverse complement strand
AATTTTGGGCACAGCAGGCGGACAAAACATTTAAGCTAAACCAAGTGAACTGACAATTAACGAAAGGCTCGATCTTGGGCCCTGAATGAACGGCCCTTTCGGCAACCGTGTAATTGCCTATTAACGATAGCTATCCTGTGGTTCTCAAAGATAGCGTGTATACTTGCGGCGCCTCAACAGCAACACCATCCATCGTTTCCGGCTGTTGCGGTGCGATTACTCTCACGAAGCCTAGGAGACTAACAATGAGAAAACCGTTCTCGCTTCGCCGCTGTTTGTTTGCTGCGATTGCGTTTACCGCATTCAGTGTACCGTCTTGGTCGCAAGGCAACATCCGCACGGTGCTTTTCGTCAAGGTGAAAATGGGCCAAGAGGAGAGCTGGAAGGCTGCAGTCAAAGACTATGTGGCGCTGGTGAAAAAGGCAGGATCGGACCAGGGCTTCACGGTCTGGGATTCTCAGAGCGGGCCGACGCAACACGCGGTCGTCTGGTACTCCTCGAAGTGGAAAGAGATGGATGAGCAGAATCCGAAGCTGAAGCCGGTAGAAGCTGACCTGGCAAGGCTTTTTGCTCGCCTTGATACGGTGACTGACAGTCTTGAGACTTGGATTGACGAAATGCAGTCCGACATGATGATTAGCTCGAAGGAAGTCCCTCCGATGGTGCGCGTGGCACGGACACGTGTCGAGTCCGGCAAAATGGAGGAAGTCAAAGCCCTCTTTCGTGATCAGATTGTACCGGCTGTTAAAAAGTCCGGTGCCTCCGATTACGGAGTTGCGGTGGCGCGGTTTGGTACGCCCGCGAATGAAATTCATAGCTACTTAGGCTTGAAGGGCTGGGCCGATCTAGATGGACCGGTTGGCGTGGAAAAGGGGATGAGCGCCGCAGAGTTTAAGGTGTTTCAAGCCAAGCTGCAACCGCTGATCGAGAGCACGGAATGGAGCATGTGGAAGTTCCAACCAGAACTAAGCTACGTCGTCGCGCCTAAGTAGCAACAGCGCCGAGAAGCGAGCAAAAAATAACACGTTGGACTAACCACACGAGAGGCAGGCACGCAAACAGGCGTGCCTCTTTGTTCTTCTACTCTGCATGTGAAATCAGTGGCGCCATCTGCCTTTGCCCACCATAGACGAGAAGGCTCTGATTCTAGCCCGCCATCTTAACCGCGGCTTAGATCTGGCTCCGATGCTGAAACGTTACAGTGTGGCACGATTAACTCGCGCCCTCGCTTCTGCTAAAGCTTGATCATTCCTCTCAGCTTTGTTGATACTCACGTCCATTGACTGTTTCGCCTTACCATAAGCACGATCTGTCAGATATTTCAGAGCTTCCAGCACTATGGACTCCTTCTCGCAGTTGCAGAGCTTAACCCACTTTTGATTCGCATCGATTTCCGCAAGAATCAGTTCTGCCGATTCCCTCGGAAGCATTTTAGCTATGCCTTTCAAAGTGCTAGGCTTACGCCCAGCGCCTGGCCGGCGGCCTCCCCTGCTGCCTTTCGATTGTTGCTCTGATATGGCCATCAATCATTTTCCCTTTTCGGAATTCCCAAAAACGTTGTCAATCTTCCGCATGATGCGGTCGGCCCATTGCACCGCGGCGGCGACCAGGGACTCAGTTCGTGGCGAGCCTTTGGAGTCGAACAAATCGTCTGCTGTTTTCAGATGGCGAGCCACTAGAACCCCGGCGACGATTGCCATTACACGCTTCCTACCCTCGTCCATTTACTTAGTTTACATGTTCGCTTTTTATTCGCCAGTCAAAAAGTGCACGTATCGGCAGTTCAGTATTTCGGACGCGAGTTCGGAAACCAAACACCCGTTTACCAGCTTGGGCCGCTGTCGCCGCTGACACTTCGACTCCTTGAACAAGAGACCTCTGTTTGCAATCAGTTGCCAATGGGAAGTTCCTTCTTTCGGAACCTACACTCCGCGTCTTTGAGAATGCAACGTTGCTACCTCGGACGACTTACGAGTTCTGGGAGGGTTGGCTGACCGTTGAAGAACCACAGCTGCGTGACGTGCTGGATTGCTGAAGCACTAAGATCAGCAGGTCGCTAAGGTAGGGGCAGGGAAAGATCTGCAGCCCTCTTGCTACAAACGCGGGGGAATTATCTCAAGATCGGCGACGGCGCTGGCGATGGAAGAGAAAACAACGCTGATGAGCTGGCGATCATATGGGTCGGCCTCGCCACCGGCGCCGCCCAAGGGAAGAAGTACTTGGGGGGCGTTCTGCAACAGATGCAATCTCGTTGAGCATGCCACCGAAAATCCAGCGATGCACCGGATAAAGCATGTACCAATAGAGAAGTCCCGCTAATCCGGCAGGATCAAAAATAGCGGTCTGCCGAATGACGGAGCCTCCGCTATTTTCTTCCACCTCGAACTGCAACCAGGCGCGGCCCGGCAATTTCATTTCAGCGACCAGACCGAGTTCGTGATCCGGCACAAAGGTTTCCACTCGCCAGAAATCTAGAGCGTCGCCTGCCGAAAGTGTGTGAGGATCGCGCCGGCCCCGGCGCACTCCCGCGCCACCTACGACAAGATCTAGCAGGCCCCGAAACCACCAAAGAAAATTTGCAAAGTACCAGCCATTCAAACCTCCAATGCGCTGAATCGGAGCAAAAGCTGCCGCTGGCGGGACCGATACTTGCACGGTCCGAGAATCGACTAACCTCGTGCCAAACTTCGCTCCGCCCCAAGACTGCGGATTCCCCGTCGAGGAAAGAGCGTCGCACCAACTAGTCAGGGCAAATTCCTGGTCTTCATGGTGAAGAGCTCTCTCCATCGCTTCTCGCAAACTTTTCGGCTTGATGTCAAAGGCGGTCAAAACGGAGGTGTCGTGCACCAGAGTTGGGTTGCGCATACTCTCGATGAGTTTTCGGCCAATGCGGGCATAAACAGGCGTGACTAAGCCCAACCACAAACTTGAGAGGTGAGGCGTCAAGATCGGAACGGGGATCATCCATCGGCGGAGGCCGCATTGTCGGGCATACTCCTGCATGATCTGGCCGTAGCTGACTTGATCGGGGCCCCCGATTTCGAAAACTCCGCACTGTTCCTCCGGCAACACCAGCGCGGCCATGAGGTAGGCAAGCACATCTTCGACCGCAATCGGCTGGGCCTTGACGCTGACCCAGCGCGGGCAGATCATCACCGGCAACCGTTGTACCAGTGCGCGAATCATCTCAAATGAAAGACTGCCGGAACCGATCACGATAGATGCGCGAAATTCGATGGTAGGGATCTCTGAGCTTCGCAGGATGTCTGCAACCTCGTGACGACTACGCAAATGGGCGGAGAGCGCTTGATCCTGGTTCCCCAATCCTCCAAGATAAACAATGCGTCGTACCCCAGAATCGCGTGCTACATCGGCGAAATTTTGGGCGGCTTCGCGGTCTTCCTGTTCGAACTTACCCGAAGAGCCCATAGAGTGAACCAGGTAAAACGCCGTCTGCACTCCTGCCATCGCTGGCACCAGTGAACTCCGATCTAGGCAATCTGCTTTAAGGACTTCCGTGGAAGCAGCAGCTTTTGATCTGAGAAAATCAGGTCGTCGAGCCAGACAGCGAACCGGCCAGCCCGCTTTCTCCAACTGTTTTAGCAGGCGGCCGCCGATGTAGCCTGACGCTCCCGTTAACAGAAC
>JBEEGK010000135.1:0-5594 GCA_041166845.1 Acidobacteriaceae bacterium | reverse complement strand
TGCTGAAAGCCATTCGACCAACTCTAGCAGATGTAGCTGTGGGCCTCTGGTCGTGAAGCGGCGCCGTTCGCGGCTGAAACGCATGCTGGAGCTATAATCATTGGCACTGTTCCCCGCCCAGGGATTTCTTTGCTGGCTGCCATCCTCGAAGGCGTGAAGTTAACAGTCCGACATTCAACCGTCCATGAGTATGCTGCGCCAACAGATTGCAACCAACCTGCTCTCGATGACTAAGTTCCGGGACCTGTTGCGGACCATGCGCGACAACCGTCCCGGGGACGATCTCGAACTGGTGCGCAAGGCGTACGAATTTTCACTGACCCACCATACCGGACAGACTCGAGCGTCCGGCGAGCCTTACCTCGTTCATCCCCTGGAAGTCGCGATGGTGTTGGCCGAGATGAAGATGGACCCCGTTGCCATTTCAGCGGGATTGCTGCACGATTCCGTCGAAGATACTTCCGTCACGATCGTTGACATCCGCAAAGAGTTCGGCGAGCAGGTCGCCCACATCGTCGAAGGCGTAACCAAGATCAGCAGAATTGATTTTGCCAGCCGGGAAGAACAGCAGGCCGAAAATCTCCGCAAGATGATGCTGGCGATGGTGGACGACATCCGCGTGGTGCTCATAAAACTCGCCGACCGTCTGCACAACATGCGAACGCTGGAGCATCTTCCGCCTGACCGCCAGCAGAAAGTGGCACGCGAAACGCTGGACATTTACGCACCCATTGCTCATCGCCTGGGCATGGGAAAGATTCGCGGAGAACTCGAAGACCTCGGCTTTCGCTATCTCGATCCACTCGCTTACCAGCAGGTGCATGATGCGGTCGAAGCGCGCCGCAAGGAGGGAGAACAGTTCCTCGGACGTGTTGGAGTTTTGTTGCGCGACAAATTGAAAGAGGCAGGCATTTCTGCCAGCGTGGAAAGCCGGATCAAGCGGGTTTACAGCATCCACAAAAAGCTCCAGCGTCAGCACATCAGCGTGGAGCAGGTTTACGACCTATATGCGATGCGTGTGGTCACGCAGTCCGTCCAGGATTGCTACGCAGTGCTGGGAATCGTCCACAACGTGTGGCGGCCGGTGCCGGGACGCATTAAAGACTTCATCGCCATGCCGCGTCCGAACTTTTATCAGTCGCTGCATACCTCGGTGATTACAGAAGAAGGGACGACCTTCGAAGTGCAGATTCGCACTGAGGAAATGCACAAGATGGCAGAAGAAGGCATCGCGGCGCACTGGAAATATAAAGACGGACCGGTGTCGGCGAAAGATGAACAGAGGCTGGCGTGGCTGCGGCAGGTTGTGGAATGGCAAAGAGATGTTTCCGATCCTAATGAATTTTTATCCACTCTGAAAATTGACCTTTATCCGGAAGAGGTTTACACGTTCACTCCCAAGGGAAAAGTAGTAGTGCTCCCGCGCGATTCCACGCCAATTGATTTTGCTTATTCGGTCCACACCGAAGTGGGACACAGTTGCGTGGGCGCGAAGGTCAACGGACGCATGGTTCCGCTGCGGCACAAGCTGCATAGCGGCGACATCGTTGAAGTCCTCACCCAGGCAGGACATAAACCCAGCCGTGACTGGCTGGCTGCCGTTAAGTCGTCCCGTGCCCGCAACAAGATCAAGCATTGGCTCAATATTCATCAGCGCGAGCGTGCAATTGAAATTGGACGCAAGCTGATCGAGAAAGAGGCGCGCAAGTATCGGGTATCGCTGAAAGAGATCAAAGATGACGAGCTCCACAAGATCGCTTCTGAATTCGGATTAGGACAGCCGGACGATCTGATGGCGGGCATAGGCTATGGCAAGTACTCAGCGCGGCAGGTGCTGGCTCGGATGGTGCCATCAGTGGAACAGCCAACTTCGCCCGGCGAAGGCAAGGCCAGGACTGGCGGAGGGCAGAGCGAAGAAAATTCCAGTACGTTCGCCAGCGTCGTCCGGCGCGTATTTGGCGGAGAGAATAATAACGCCATTCGTGTGAAGGGACACGGAGACCTGCTGGTTTATCGCGCGCGCTGCTGCAATCCGATTCGGGGCGAGACTGTGGTCGGCTACGTGACCCGCGGCAAGGGCGTTGCAGTGCATTCCGTAAATTGTCCCAACGTCGTCAATCTTATGTACGAGCCGGAGCGCCGGATTGACGTGGAATGGGGACGCGACGACGAGGCGCCGAGCTCTTACCCAGTAAAGCTGACGGTATATTGCGACGATCGTTTTGGGATGCTGAAGCAGATCACGGCGGTGATCAGCGATACCAAAACTAACATCCGCAACATCGAAGCAAGAACGTCGGGCGGACAGGCGAACGTTGATATCGTCCTGGACATCGCCGATTTGAAGCACCTGGAAAATATTATCGGGGGGGTAAGGAAAATTCCCGGCGTACGCGAAGTGCAACGATTGCAAAAACTCTAAGGCTAGTACATCCATTTCAGGAGACTGCATGCGTGAAGTAATTGCCACAAAAAATGGACCGCAGGCTATCGGTCCATATTCTCAGGCCATCAAGGCCAACGGTTTTGTGTTTGTGTCGGGACAGGTCGCCTTTGATCCGGCAACGCAACAGGTTATCGAAGGAGACGTGTCCGCGCAGACGGAGCGCTCGCTAAAGAATGTATCGGGAATCCTTGCAGCAGCGGGAAGCGAAATGGCAAAAGTCGTGCGCTCGACCGTATTTCTCAAAAGCATGGACGACTTTGCGGCCATGAACGCGGTCTATGGAAAATACTTCACGTCCGCCCCGCCAGCCAGGTCCACGGTCGAAGTCGCGCGTCTTCCGAAGGACGTTCTAGTAGAGATTGATGTGATCGCGCTGGCGTGAAGAGTTGCTGCTCACTTTGTCATCCTGAGCAAAGCAAGGTCATTCGCGGGCGAATGGTCTGCTGCGTCGAACGAGCCCTATTCGCTTTATCGAATCGTTGAGAGGGGCGACTGAATAGGATGGACGCAAATAGGGATGCTTCGACTCTGCGACCTTTTTTGCAAAAGCTCGCCTTCGCTCAGTATGACAAGGTTTAGAGATTAGGCTTTAACGACTTTGCCGCTCTTAAGGCATCCCGTGCAGACGCGGATGCGTTTACCGACGCCCTTCACCTTGGCGTGGACCGGACGCAGGTTCACGTTCCAGCGCCGTTTGCTCACGTTGTGAGCGTGGCTAATATTGTTTCCAAACTGCGGCCCTTTGCCGCATACATCACAAACTTGTGCCATGACTACTCCGGATGGAATTCAGAACTTAGTGTGTAAGCATCTATTTTAGTAGATTTTAGCGATTTCTCCAAGTCCTGGGGAGTTAGCCGCCTGGTTGCGAGAACCGCCATTCTGGCCTCATGCGATACTGAATTTAGTGGCCAACGCCGAACCCAAGTCGGTCAAAGTGCACCTCACCGCCGGCACCGGAGTGGATATCGAGTGGAAAGACGGTCACGAATCTCACTACCAGTTTCAATATCTCCGGGATGCCTGCCCATGCGCTTTGTGTGATGAGGAGCGGTCGAAGGCTGGACGAGAGCCGTGGGAGCCACCCAAGGGATCAGCGGACGCTCTCCCAATGTTCAAGCCGGCTATGAAGGCGCTTACTGCCGAGGGCGCGGGAAAGTATGCCATCAAATTCAAGTGGAATGATGGACACGAGCTCGGTATTTATTCGTGGGAGTATTTGCGGGAAATCTGTCCCTGCGAAGAGTGCCGCGCCGCACGAAAAGCCGGCTAGTCACACTGCTGCTTGATCCCAAATAACTGCGAAATAGTAATATCTTAGAAGGACCATTCCAAGTTGTCTTTCCTCTCTCAACTCAATCCGCAGCAGCGCGAAGCGGTCGAATTCGCGAATGGTCCCGTACTGATTCTTGCAGGGGCCGGCAGCGGCAAGACCCGCGTTATCACCTATCGCATTGCCCATCTTATCGAGACCTTGGGCGTCATGCCGGAATCCATTCTGGCTGTGACGTTCACTAATAAGGCAGCCTCTGAAATGGTGGAGCGCGTCGAGAAGATTGTTGGCGGACTCTCCGTCGCGAAGCCTGTGATTGCTACTTTCCATTCTTTTTGTGTGCGCGTTTTGCGACGGGATATTGAAGCTTTGCGGATTCCGTCTTCGGTGCCGGGAAAGCCGCCGATTGGATACTCCAAAAGTTTCGTAATCTACGACGAGAACGATCAACAGCAACTGGTGAAGAGCGTGATGCGCCGCCTGGGGATTGACGACAAACAGACCACGCCTCGCTCGGTGCTGTCGCACATCTCACACGCCAAGAACCACATGCTGGATCCGCAGGAGGTCTACCTGCAATCTGCCGATCCGCGAACGGAAAAAGTGGCGCAAATTTACGCGGAATATAAAAAAGAATTGTTGAAGGCGAACGCGCTCGACTTTGATGATCTTCTGCTCGAGACTGTCCGTCTGCTTAAAGCTGTTCCTGCTGTCCGCGAGTATTACAACCGACGTTTTCAATACGTTCTCGTGGACGAATATCAGGATACGAACCGTCCACAGTACGAACTCATGCGGCTGCTCGCTGCCTTACATCACAACGTGTGCGCGGTGGGAGACGAAGACCAGTCCATCTATTCGTGGCGGGGCGCGGACATTCGCAACATTCTTGAGTTTGAAAAAGATTTTCCCGAGGCCAAGATCGTCCGGCTCGAACAGAACTACCGCTCCACGCAAAACATTCTGCAAGCCGCGTCCGCCGTAGTCGCTAATAACCTCAAGCGTAAAGGCAAAAATCTTTGGACCTCACGCCAGGGCGGCGCCAAGATCGGATACTACGAGGCCCCGGACGGCGAAAATGAGGCACTATTTATAGCCGACCGCATTTCAAAGTATCTGCGCGAGGCCGCAGATCAAGGCGAGAAGTCGCGCGTCGCGGTACTCTATCGCACGAATTCGCAGTCCCGTCTGTTTGAAGAGGCCATGCGCCGCTACGGGTTGAAATATCACGTGGTCGGTGGATTCTCGTTCTATGAACGCTCCGAAATCAAAGACCTGATTTCCTATCTCAAAGTGATTCACAACGTGGACGACACGATTTCCCTGCTGAGAGTCATTAATACTCCCGTACGCGGCATAGGGAAAACGACGATCGAAACTGTGGAAAGGATTGCGCTCGAGACTGGAGTTTCGCTCTGGGGGGCGATTCGCGAGGCGATTCGTCGCCAGCTTCTTCCGCATCGAGCTCTCGCAGCGCTCAAATCGTTTACCAGTTTGATTGAAGATGGACGCGCCATGTTGGCTGGCACCTACGTTGAGCACATGGAGAACTCGGCACGGGAGGTGGAGTCTCCAGGCGAGGTCCAGGCTGACGTTTCAACGGATGTCGGAGAAGACACCGGTTTCGATCCGGCAGAATTTCAATCAAATTACAATTTGGATTTCGGTGCGCAGGCGGAGGCCGAAGAGCCTAACAATGCGCCGGTATCCCCGGAACCGCCTGCACAAACTGTCGCCAACGAAGGATTCGCCACCGCACCGACGACCAGCGACATCCTGAAATTCCTGATTGATCGCACGGGATACATCAAGCTGCTGGAGGAGGAAGACACTCCGGAAGCGTATTCGCGCATTGAAAACCTGCGCGAACTGGTG
>JBEEGK010000134.1:0-2609 GCA_041166845.1 Acidobacteriaceae bacterium | reverse complement strand
CCCAGCCCGATGGCAAAAATATCAACCATCATTGCGGCGCCCTGCATCCCGAAACTCTGGCGGCTGAAATTAAAAAGACGCCAAGCGAATTCGATCTCGGAGTAACGTTCGACGGCGACGCAGACCGTGCGCTTTTCAGCGACGCCGAAGGGCGAGTTGTAAACGGCGACGCCATATTGCTGCTCGCGGCGCGTGATATGCAGTCGCGTGGCGCTTTGCCTGGGTCGAAAATTGTTGCCACCACCATGTCGAACATGGGATTGGAAGTCGCTCTGCGCGCCTCCGGCATTAGCATGTTGCGGGCGAATGTAGGCGATAAATATGTTCTCGAAGAGATGATCAGAAGCGGCGCAATCCTGGGCGGCGAACAATCCGGACACATCATTTTTCGCGACGGTGAAGCCACCACCGGCGATGGACTATTGACCGCGCTGCGCGTCATGGAAATCGTGGCGCGAGCAAAACGGTCTCTTGCGGACATGCTTGCAGATCTAAAAGTGTTCCCGCAAACAATTATCAACATTCGTGTCAGGGAGAAAGTGCCTTTCACCCGAGTCCCCGAAATTCAGAACGCTATCGAGTCTGCGGAGACCGAACTTGCGGGCAATGGGAGAGTGGTCGTTCGTTACTCAGGAACCGAGGCGCTGGCGCGCGTGATGGTGGAAGCGGCTTCGGAAGACCAGATGCGTGCGCTTGCTCACAATATCGCCGACGCCATCCGGCGCGCGTTGGGCCGTGATGAACCTGTCGCTGCCGTCTAAGTCGGCGCAATTTCTCGAGTTACAGCCGAATGGTTTTCGTAAGTAAACTCGCGGCTTTCTGGAACCTTCTGCTTTTGTTAGCGGTGCTCGGGACCCTCCTGTGGTTTGTCTACTCATTCTTTCTACGACGGTTTATGCGTGTGAGGGGTATCGCGAGTGCCCGGCTTAAAAGAATGACACGGGAAGCCGCCAATCGTGATTCTCCGGACGAATGACTTGGCGAAGACGTTAGTCTATTCGAGATCGCGCCAGTTTTTGCCGACGCCGATCTCTACAACTAGCGGCACATCCAGGGAATGCACATTTTCCATCTGGTCCCGCACCAGCGTTCGCATGGTATCGGCCTCGGCTTCAGGCGCTTCAAATACCAGTTCGTCGTGCACTTGCAACGTCATGCGGGATTTCAATTGCCGAGTCTTGATCTCAGCATCAATCCGGATCATCGCAAGCTTAATTAAGTCGGCTGCCGTGCCCTGCAAAGGCGTATTCACCGCGGTGCGCTCAGCGAATCCGCGCTGGTTCGCATTCTTGCTAAGTATGTCGGGAATAGGGCGAATACGCCCAAACAGCGTTGTCACTTTCTGGTCGCGGCGGGCTTCGTCGAGGGTGCGATCAATAAATGCTCGTACACCGCTGTATTTCGCAAAGTAGGCGTTGATAAACTGCTTCGCCTCGCCCGGTTCGATGCCGAGATTCTGCGAGAGACCAAAAGCAGAGAGCCCATAGACGATTCCAAAGTTCACAACTTTCGCCTGCCTGCGGTGATCTGCAGTGACCATCAGCGGAGGAACTCCAAACACCTGCGATGCGGTCAGAGTATGAATGTCGTCTCCTCGGCGATAAGCTTCCAGCAAAAGAGGATCTTGTGAAAAATGCGCCAGTAGTCGCAATTCGATTTGCGAGTAGTCAGCGGCGATCAGGACGTGTCCTTCTTCAGCCGTAAATGCAGCCCGAATCTCTCGTCCTAGCTCGGTGCGAATGGGAATGTTCTGGAGATTTGGATTCGCCGACGAAAGGCGTCCGGTGGCCGTGCCGGTCTGTGCGAACGTAGTATGAAGGCGGCCGGTGGATGGGTTTAACAGTGCGGGCAAAGTATCCACATAGGTGGATTTGAGCTTGGATAATTGCCGGTACTCGAGCACCAATCGCGGGGCTTCGTGCGCGACCGCCAGCCCCTCGAGCACATCAACCGCAGTCGAAACGACCTTTCCCTTTCCGTACTTGATGGGCTTGGGTAGATTCATCCGGTTGAAGAGGACATCGCCAAGTTGCTTGGGTGAATTAATGTTGAACTCCGCTCCGCATCACTCGTAAATCGCCTTCGACTTCTTATCAATTTCGCGTTCCAGGCGCGACGACATCGCAGCCAGAACCTTGAGGTCAATCTTCACGCCGGCATCTTCCATTCGAGTCAAAACCGCCACAAGAGGGAGATCTATTTCCTGATAAAGCTTTACGAGTCCGGATGTCTCGACCTCGCGGCGTAGAGTTGTAGCCAGGCGGCCGGTGACGTCGGCAGATTCCGGCAGGGTTCCAGTAAGTTTCAAATTGAAGCGACGTAGAGCAACATCCGCCAGGCGGTGCGAAGAGTAAGTTGGATCCAGTAAATACGAATAGAGCATCGTGTCGTGCTCGACGCCGGACAAAGAAAAGTCCTGGGGGTCAAGAACGTGAGCGGCAGTTTTGGAATCGTGGATAGCCTTGGGAAGTTCCCGATCGGCGAGCGCGGATTTAAGTTTCGCAACCGCATCGGGAACGTCCGTGGAAATGCTGAGTGCAGTTCCCGCTTCGCGCGAGATGGCAAAATTCCTAGTCTGGTCGGGAGCGGTAGTGGCCGCCGTAAGCGGC
>JBEEGK010000133.1:0-4560 GCA_041166845.1 Acidobacteriaceae bacterium | reverse complement strand
GAAGTCGTGAGACCAAAGGAACCAAACTGGTCAAAGCTGTTGACGACTCCCTCACCGAAGTGATCGTAGTACATACCGTACCCAGCCCTGACCGAACTCTTGCCCTGTCCTCCCCACAGCCATTTTGACAATCCACCTTCGGCCTTGGGAGCATACGCGATGGAAAAGCGCGGAGCGAAGTCCTGCCGGTCCCAATTCCAATATGGCTTTTTGCCGTTCGCCTGCCCCGACAAACTGAAACTGATCAGCGGTTCGTAAGCCTGGCCCCGAAGCATGGCAGCGGCGCGACCTTTGAACCATTGGTCAATGCTTGTGTCGGGAGCAACCTGCAGTCCCCTGCTCTCGTACGGGGGCTGCAGGAGGGTGTAGCGCAAGCCATAAGTAACCGTCAGGTTCGGCTTCCAGTGATAAGTATCCTGGCCATAAAATTCCGTCTCGTGGCTGCGGAAATGCCGGGTGACCGCATTTCCCTCTGGCAAGGGCGTAAGGTTCTTCGTGAGATTGTAGTTGGAACCTATTGTCGTGATCAGCCCAGCCAACGCAGTGACTGCGGAGTCGTAGCTGGAACTGAAGCTCGAGTCCACGGCTGGGAATCCGAATCCCGAAGGATCGAGGCTACCCGGAATTCCACACGTGGAGATGCAGGAACCCAAGAGCCAGAAAGAATCTGTCTGGGCCGTAAAGAAAGAAGTGCTGTTGGAGTCGCGAATGTTATTGATGATGCGCAGATTGCCGCCGAACTGCATGGTATGAGCGCCGTTAGTCCAAGTGATGTCGTCCACGAAATTACTTACTGGCACGAGGGTGTGGAACGATGGCGTTTGCGCCGTCAGGTTATCGAGACCACGAAAGTTGACGTAGTGCTGCGATTGTCGTCCCAAGTTCACAAAACCCTGACGAATGTAGCCATAACGAAAACTGTTCAGCAAATTATTGCTTAGAACGGCCGTATAGCCGGCGATGATCCCTTTGGTGTTATTAAGATGGGAAACGCTTGCGGGCTGGCCGGGAAATTCCGAGCCACCACTACCAGTGACCGCAGTAGGATCGCCGCGAGCAGCGCCGCGATCATTCATCAGGCCGCCGCGGATTGATAGTTGATGGTTGCCGTTAGCCGTCAAGTTATAGTCAAACTTCGCTACATAAGTGTCGAGTTTGGCAGGCAATGGTGAGGAAAATGTGAACCCTTGGAAATTAAGTCCATCGCCCAAGGAATTTGTATTGGCGACAGGGTATTGCTGGAATATTGACATGACCGCTGGATTGGCGCCGGGTCCTAATGGACACGTTCCCGTGCTGGTGCAATTGGGATCCATGGTTGCCAGATCAGACGGAGTGAGCGTAAACGTTCCAGTTGACGGGCAAGCGGGATCTTGAGTGCATGAATAGGTAATGGATCCATTGCGCAACCCCGCGCTCGGGACTACTCGAGCTACCTGGAGATCTTCTCGAGTTCTCTGTCCTTCGTACGCGAGAAAATAGAACAGGCGATTCTTCTGGATCGGACCTCCGAAGGTGGCGCCGAAGGTATTTCGGAGCAAAAACGGAGGTTTGTTTGGCAGTCCCGCTGCCACTTCAGCGTTCTTGTTGAACCAGTCGTTTGCCGCTCCAAATGGCGGACGATAATACTCGTACGCGGTGCCGTGGATGCTATTTGTTCCACTCTTCGTTACGAGGGCCACTTGTCCACCGGAAGAGCGGCCAGCATCGGCGGTCGCGTTGCTTGTAGTAACACGGAATTCCTGGAGCGAGTCGAGCGTGGCGCGCAACGCCCCAGTAAACGCGAGCCCCTGTGTCTGGTCATTGTCGTCAACCCCGTCGAGTGTAACGTTGGTCTGGTCACTCCGCGCACCGTTGACCGCTCCGCTGCGGCTATCGGAGGCCGTGCTGATCCGACCGCTGTTGCCGGTGTAGACGACCCCAGGCTGCAAACTCAACATGCTAGCGGCCTCGCGTCCTTCAAATGGCAGGTAGGAAATCTGATCGCTGTTGAAGGTGTGTCCCAAGCTTGCGTCCTGCGTGTTGACGAGCGGAGCCGTTTCAACAACCTGCACGGTGGTCTGCGCTCCCGCCACTTGCATGCCTACATCCAGCGTGGCCGGCGTGTTCACCATCAGTACCAAATTAGTCTGCTTTTGCGTGGCAAAGCCCGGAGCGATAACATTCAGTTGGTAGGTCGCGGGCGGGACCTGCAGGAACTGATATACGCCCTGACCATTTGTTTTTACGTTGCGTGTGAATCCTGTCTGTGGGTTTGACAGAACGAGCTCGGCTCCCGGAATGACCGCTCCCCTCGGGTCGGTCACGATGCCGTTCAGCGAAGTGCTGGCAGACTGAGCTGACAATTTCGCGGTTGCCAATGTGACCAGGCCGAGTACGATCAATAGTTTTGCGATTCGCATCCTCTTCTCCAGTGATGAGGTTCTTCGTGACGGAGATAATCTCGGTCCCGCAGCAATCTGACGGCTTCTGGGTTCATTCCATCCCAGTGGCTGTTCATACAAAGGAGAGCCTTGGTCATCAATGTATGGGACACTCTTAAACGAGCAGGCGAGATATACTGTCAATTGGATAAGTTGTCAACTATTTTTTTATCTGTCCACTTTACCAATTGACAAGTGCTGGCGCTAACGCTATAAAAGCACGCGGCCCAGGTATTTAAAATGAAAGGTCACTAGATCCGTATGCCTCTGTCGTTTGACATCGGCCCCCGCATTAATCGAGTGGCCATTTCGGATGAGCTAATTGCCCGGTTCAAAGAGCTGATTGTGAAGCGGATTTTTGTTCCCGGCCACAGATTGCCGCCGGAGCGCGATCTGGCAGAGGCGCTGGCAGTGAGTCGGCCGACGTTGCGCCAGTCTCTGCGGGCTCTTCAGATTATGGGCGTTATCAAAGCGCGTCAAGGCTCGGGTTCGTATCTCGCCGATAGCGCAAGCGATATCATGCGAGTCCCGTTGGAATTTGCGCTCGCCCTTAAGAACGTTGCCAAGTCTGATCTGTTTGAAACGCGGTGTACGCTCGAAGTGAAACTGGCAAGTCTTGCCGCCGAGCGCCGCTCGTCCGAGGACTTGGAATCTATGCAGGGATCGCTACGCGAGATGCAGAAGACAATGGGTGATCCAGAAGCCTGGTGCAGGAGTGAGCCCAAGTTCCACAACTGCATTGTGCAAGCAGCGCGCAATGGTGTGATGGCCACAATGATCGAGATGCTCTCTCAAATGCTGACGGAGAGCAGAAAGGAGTCGGTTCGACTCCTCACTGACTATGCAAGTTCGTACCGTTCTCACGAAAACATTTACGTGGAGATCGAGAAGCAAGATCCCGCAGCCGCTGCAAAGATGATGATGGAGCATTTCGCACTTATGGAAATGCGTGCCAGGCAATCTGAGATGGCACCGACTGTCGCAGTCGGTTCTTAATAATTAGAGGTTATTCCATGACGATCGGCAATTTCCTGGTGCTTGCATGTTGGCTGTCCCTCTCGCTCGCGACGAACGCACAGACCTACGCTGTGACAGATCGCATCCCGTTCACTGGTGATCAGACCTATTGGGATTATCTGTTGGCGGATGCGCCCAGTAATCACTTATATGTAACCCACGGTAACGAGGTGATGGTACTGGATCTCAGCTCCGGTGAAAAAGTGGCGAGCATTGCGAACCTGAAGCGCGTGCACGGAATCGCGCTCGCGAATGAACTTCATAAAGGATTTATTACCGATGGCGATGACAATGCGGTTGTCGTATTCGATCTCAAATCGAATACGGTAACGCAGAAAATCCAGGTCGGCAAAGCCCCCGATGCGGTGCTTTACGAACCTACAAAGAAGCGCGTTTATGCTTTCAATGCGCACACCCATAGTGCAAGCGTCATAGATGCCGAAACGGAGAAAATCATCGCCACGATTCCTCTGAGTGGTATACCCGAGTTTGCTGCGACAGACGGTAAAGGCAATGTGTATGTAAACATTGAAACTAAGAGCTCACTGGTGCGCTTGGATCCGGATGGCACGAAGGTGCAGAATGAGTGGCCGTTGGCCCCGTGCAAAGAACCCGCGGGAATGGCAATGGATGCGCAAGGTCGCCGGGTGTTTTCCGTGTGCGCCAACAAGGTGATGATTGTCACCGACGCGGATACAGGAAAACAAATCGCTCAGGTTCCTGTCGGCGCAGAACCCGATGCGGCGGCTTACGACGTGGAAAAGAAGCTCGTCTTCTCTTCAAATTGCGACGGGACGCTCACCGTGATCAGGCAAGAGAGCCCCGACAAGTACACCGTGGTCCAGAATGTGAAAACCCAAAAGGAAGCGAGAACGATGGCTCTCGATCCTGTCAGGCACAAGCTTTATTTACCGTACCTGGAAATCAAGCCTGGGCAGAAAGCTCCCGATCCCGGTGATCTTCCGGAATTTTCGCCTGGAACTTTTCACCTGATTGTTGTCGCGCCCCAAACGTAGTCGAGGCGGACCAGTTTGAACCAACAGGAGGGCTAGAATGTCGACGCTGGGATCCGCGCAGGTGCCTCTGGAAGTTTCTGTCCCCAGTTCTATTCCGGAGAGCA
>JBEEGK010000132.1:0-4783 GCA_041166845.1 Acidobacteriaceae bacterium | reverse complement strand
TTGGAAAGTATAGTAGAGTAGAAAATTTTCATAACGCTTCAGAACCCACCTGGGTACTCAATGCCCCCTCTATTGCTTCGGCTGATTCTGCTTCGACCAATCAATCCTTGGGACGCCACATCGCGTCAATAGTGCAAGGTCCTCGGCGGTTGGCGGATTACAAACCCTAGATCCATCCTCCTTGTAGATTTCGAGCTCATACATAATCCCGTTCACCGCAGGACATGAATCATGACTCCGTTAGCATCTACGCACTGTCCTTCGGTAGGAACCCTGCATTCTACTGTCGCGGTGTGACCTGACCCACATTGCAAAGCAAGGCCGCCGTCCTCATCGATCACCTTACTCGTTGCAGGGATAAGCTGCTGCCGCAACACGTCGCGACTTAGAAAATCGCGCTGGAGCAACCGCCCAGCACGCCGCGTTCGTGCGGGTTGAGAGAGCGGTCACTTACCTAGCGTTTCTCTGGAAGCTACATGAGCAGTCCGGTTTCCCGAAGGGCCTGAGGCGAATGCAATTGCGATCCGTCAATAAACGCGAACCAAAATCGAGTTGAAATCTATGGAGAGTTTCCTGGTACTACTGCAGTAGATGCAGTTGCAGTCAGTTCCTTGTATTCGGCTTTGGCTTGTCGCAGTAGCGGGATTTTCTCGTCCGCGTCTTTCCAGGTGGTGAAAAAGTCACCGTATGCTTTGCGGCTTTTCTCGCGGTCACCTTGCATGGCGTAGGCACGCGCGAGTCCGAGTTGCGACAGCGGAACGTACACTTGCCACCAATTCCATCCGCGCCGGGCCAAAAGTTCATTGAAATCGATGGCGGCTTTGGCGGGCTGTCCCGCGGCCAAATAGGCCTGTGCACGCTGATAAAAAAGGTCTAGTGTAGCTTGGTATTGCATGGATGGGGTGAGCAAATCCGCGGCTTTAAGGGGATTGCCTCGCTTACGCTCGACCACGGAACGAATAAGCTTCAGATAGACCTTCTGCTCCAATGTGTCTTCGGGACTTATCCGATCCAGCTTTACTGCCATGGCTTCAGCTTGTGTCACTTCGCCAGCGTAGCCCAATGCCTCGGCACAGCGCCAGAGTTCCGAGGCGCTATCTTTGTTCATCTCTTTAGCCTGGTGGCAAACCCTGCGCGCCAGGTTATAGTTTCCTGCAAAGGATTCGAGCTGCCCGTGTAAGGCAAGTTCGTTGGCAGCGTTCTCCATCTCCTTCGCATGGCTGTCTCGACTTACCAGGGCCTCACTCGCCGTGCGCAGTAGGCTGAAGTCGCCACTCAAGAATGCCAGCTGCATTTGCAATTGAAGCCATGAAAAATCATCCGTCGGACCTTCACGTTTAAGCTTTTCCATGGTGGCACTATCGTTCTCGAAAAGGGCGATTCGATAGCGCATCTGCCTTTGAAATGGATTCAGGGATCCTTTTTGCTGCCAGTCGTCGAGTAATTTCTTGGCCTCGTCAAAACGGCCCAAAGTCATGAGCGCCTGAGTCGTGTTTGAATAGTACTGAGCTGAGGGAACTGGGGAATGGGCAAGTGCCCACTTGAATTGTTTCAGCGCATCTTCCGTTTTGCCCAGACCTGCGTAAGCAATTCCCAATCGGTTAGCGGCAAATACGCTGCGTGGATAGATTTGCTGGTACAAGACCAGCACAGCTGTTGCTTTTTCCAGGTTGCCGGTTATGTACTGGTGATACAGTGCCGTGGTCTGGAAATTTTCTTCCTGGGTCAGACGTCCGTCCTTGAGCACGAAAGCCTTGGCAAAATTCTTGGTCGCAGATTGATCGTCACCAAGGCTGAAATAGGCACTACCCAGAATGGCGTAGGCAGAGCAGAACTGTGGGTCCAGTTCAACAGCTTTTTCGAAAAACGGAATGGACTCACCCTGCTTTCCAGAACGAAACCGCGTCTGCCCGGCTCGGTAGGCCTCCAAAGCCTCCAGTGAGCTTGTGGTCGCAAGATCCAGCGGAGCATCGTATTTCTCGAGAGAGCGCAGGCTTTCGCCCAATTGCTTGCGCAGTCGCGAAGCTGCTCTGCCCAGGGCAGCGATCACTTTGTCCTTGCTCTGCGCTTCCTCCTCCCCACGGGCGATGGTCTTTTCAGTCCGCGCATCAATCGCTTCCACCGTAATCAGGTATCTGCTTCCGAAGGAAACAATTTCAGGCACCACCACAGCTTTGAGCCCCTGCCGTTTACAAATTTCGATGCCCAGATCTTGTGTCACTCGCTCGCTGGGATCGTGGCGCATCGTGCCCATTGTTCGGCGAGCGTCCGCTTCCGGGAAAACGCTCAAAAAAGGAGACTCGGTAAGCTTGACTTCGACGGCCTTGTCCAAAGAGTTGTCGAAGATGGGATCGCCGGTCTTGTTGACAAAGCTCGCCAGCAGGATGACGTCGCTCGCGGTTAGCACGGGCGTGGCGAAAATGACTTTCCATGTAGCGAAAGCAGCAACAACTAGCAATGTTGAGACGCCAGCCGCAATGAAAAGGCGGCGCCTGCTTCCGGATGGATGTGCCGAGGTTGTTGCATGTGCCGAGGTTAAAGAAGAAGCTGTCGCGAGACCGTTTTCGACCGCCGAAGGGACGCGAGGGCCGTCTTCCACTACCGGAGCGATAAAACGGTAGCCCTTGCCGGTAACCGTCTGAACAAAGCGCGGTTGCTCGGCGTCATCCCGTAGCACTTGGCGGATCCTGCTGACCGCAGCATTGATACTGTTGTCCGTATCAAGGTAGATGCCTTTTCCCCAGATGCGTTCGACGATCTGTTCCCGCGTGACCAGTTCTCCCCGGCGCTCAATCAGGAGGAGCAGCAGATCCATGGGGATGGGCTTGAGTTTAAGGGCAACTCCACCCGAGCGCAGTTCATACGCGCGCACATCCAGTTTGAAATCCTCTCCAAAATGGATGGAGTTCGGCAGCTCATCTGGTTTCGATCCCAAAATAGCCCGCTCCCAGGAGCGGCCAAATTCTATAACGCGTCGCCCTCGCTATCAAGGCCAGTCGTATCTGTTGCTTGCGCGGTAATACAAATTCAACAAAACTCCAAGATCGCAGCCATGGCGGAAACCGCGAGACTGCGCCACAATTCGCAATACTTTCCATGGCATCGTCGCCCGCGATGTCGGTGAAAGTAAGTCCGGGACGCAAGCCATTCCGAATGAAAAGTGACTAAGATCATCCCGCTTTCACGACTCAGGATTACACGTCAGCTAAAGAATGCATGGGGTTCTAAATAGGAGAGATCAGATGAAATACCTGGCGTACACTTCGTGGTTATTTTCGGCCTTGGTTCTACTGTGCGGGTGCGGGGGGACTTCGGTTCCGCCCACTGGTTCAGGTTCAGGTCAACCGCCGCAGGGTGCCGCGAGCATTGCAGGAAATTGGCAATTCAGTACAACCTCGGCGATTTCGGCGACCCCAAGCCTGATGATTGCTGGCAGTATCAATCAATCTGGCAGATCGGTCAGCGGCTCCGTGCATGTCAATGGTTCGAATTGTTTTCCTCAGCTGATCACTATGGCTCTCACCGGTGCGATGACGGGCGGCACCGTCTCGCTGACGTCCGCTTCCGTCGCCGGACAAGTTCTATCTTTCACCGGCAGTATCAGCAACATCCTCAACGGCACAGCCAGCTCTTTCGCCGGCACGTATACCATCAACGGTGGCTGCGCTAATAGCGACCACGGGAACGTTACTGGAATCAAGATCCCTGTTCTTGCCAACGTGTTGAACGGTACCCTCAGCGCTTCGGGCGGACAAACATTCGACTTAGCCGCCAGCGACGCGCAGAACAGCGTCCCCAGTTCTGACGGTAGTTTTGGAATCAGCGGAAATGTCACTTTCACCACTTCATGCTTCAGTTCGGGGACGATCACTCCGGGAACGCTTGCGTCCGGCAGCTCGATTTTGGGAACGTCTGTGGTTCTTGTAGTTGACACGGGGAACGCAACTCTGACATTCGCGGGAACGCTCGATCGGGGCAAAGGCGAGATTACCGGGAACTATGCGATCGCTGGCGGTGCCTGCGATCAAACCGGTACTGGAATTCTGACTATTGCGAGCCCATGGGATTACTAATGCCCATCTGTGTCAGGATGAACAAATGCACTCGCCGAGTCGCCTGTATAGAGTAATCAGGGGCGACTGCCGAATTAGACGGCAATTCGGGAAACAGCAGTTATGGTTTGTGTCGTCCCAGGCATAACTGGATCCGACACACGCAGCGCTATGGACGGCAAGTTCTCCAGCAGCGATCATGCGCGCTCACACACTCTCCGGGGATACCCGGAGGAACGAAATGAAAGGGATGGAGGACAGAGTTATGAAGAAGATTTTCGGATTCGTATGCGGGCTGATGATGAGCCTGCTGGTTGGAATCTTAACCGCAAGAGCCGATGTCGTTTTGGACTGGAATGCGATTGCGGTCAACACGGCTGTCGCGAACAAACAGAACCCTATTGTCCAGACGCGGTACGCGGCCATCGTACAACTGGCCGTGTTTGAGGCGGTCAACTCCATTACACATAAATACCAACCATATCTTGGGACCATCACTGCACCGGCCGATGCTTCACCGGATGCAGCAGCCGTAGAGGCTGCTTATCAAGTGCTCATCGCCTATTTCGGCGCCAGCCAGTCTCTCACTACTAACTACCTCAATTCGATGTCACTCATACCGAATGGCCCGGCGAAGACTGACGGCATCGCAACAGGAGACGCCGCAGCTGCGGCCATGATTGCTCTGCGCGCGAACGATGGCTCGTCGCCTCCGCAATTCTTTACACCGG
>JBEEGK010000131.1:0-5394 GCA_041166845.1 Acidobacteriaceae bacterium | reverse complement strand
GTCGATTGGGCTTAGTCCGGCGACCTTTAGCGTCAGCAATGAGAATACCCACTCGGACACGGGTTCATTGCAGCCACCAGCATGAATCGCGAGGGGAAAGTCAGCGACATGGCGGCACGAGCGATGCATACAGTACCGTCCTCAAGAGGCTGTCGCATGACCTCCAGAACATTGCGCGGGAACTCGGGCAGTTCATCGAGAAAAAGCACGCCATTGTGCGCCAGAGAAACTTCGCCGGGGCGGGGCACGGCTCCCCCGCCGATCAGCCCCGCGTCGGAGATTGTGTGATGAGGTGAACGAAACGGCCGGACTCCCACGAGGCCAGCGCCTGCATCCAGCACTCCGGCAACACTGTGGATCTTAGTTGTTTCCAGCGCTTCTTCAAAAGTGAAGGGCGGCAAAATTGTCGGCATGCGTTTTGCCAGCATGGTTTTGCCTGAACCGGGAGGTCCAATCATTAAAATATTATGTCCACCGGCGCATGCAACTTCCAAGGCGCGCTTGGCGCTTTGTTGGCCACGGACGTCTTTGAAATCTACAGAAAATTGCTGTGCCTCGGTTAACAGTGCCGCGCTGTCAATATTAAGCGGCACAATTCCGTTGCCTGTGTTCACGAAGCGAATGACGTCGAGAAGAGATTGCACCGGGTACACGGAGACTCCGCCTACCATCGCTGCCTCGCGCGAGTTCAGTTCAGGGACAATAAGGCGAGGAATTTTCTTGCCTCGCGCCTCAATAGCGATCGGCAGGGCGCCCCGCACTCCGCGAATGCCGCCGTCCAGCGACAATTCGCCGACGAACAGGCAATCCGGCAGCTCTTTTTTGTTGAGCGCCCCATAAGCACCCAGAATGCCCAGCGCCATGGGCAAATCGAAGCCGGAACCCTCTTTCCGGATGTCAGCGGGCGCAAGATTGATAGTGATGTGGGTGGGAGGGATATCGTATCCGCAATTCTTTAGCGCGGCGCGTACCCGGTCGCGACTCTCTCGCACTGCGGCGTCGGGCAGTCCGACAGTGTGGAAGTGGTCCTCGGCGGTTTAGATTCCAGAGACGTCTACTTCTACTTCAATGATGCTTGCGTCAATGCCATACACTGCTGCGCTCAAGGTCTTATAGAGCATAATTTTCGTTACTTCTAGCGAGGGATGTGGTCTCTAGGAGGAAAGAATTGCTGTAAGGACACAGTCACCCGTCCTTAACCTACTCTCGAGCGCAAGAATCGAACGTGACATCCGTCACAGCGTTTCTGACAAGAGCTGAAGAACGGACTTAACTCGAACCAAGTTACCCAACAAGACCTCCATTGTTGCTGGCTGAAGAGTGAACTAGGATTCCTAACAGTCCTTGGCGAGCTCCTGGAAGAAAGAAGTCTTATGGCCGGAACTGAGAAGCGACACACGGACCACAGCCCTAGCAGCCTTGAAAGAGAAGACGCCAAACTGTGGCGGTTCGCGTTGCTCTTTGTGGTCTTGCTGGCGACAGCTCTGGCTGCTGTCTCGTGGGAAAGACTCCAGACACTTCCTTATCATCTTGGCTTGCTTCCCATCGCCGTTCTGGGCGTGAGCATCTCGTTTGCCGCTTTTACCTATGGCCGCAGAAAACGAGTCGCTGAACTTAAAGAACTGGTGCGCGGCTTTCAGGAGCGGGCCAGCAGCCCGACCGAAGAGCAACTCGATCAGCTCAGCCAGGTCATTCTCAGATCACAACGTAGTTTTAAGGAGCTTCTGGATTCATTCGACGATGTTGCTTTCGCACTTTCGCTGGATGGCAGTCTGCGTACAGTGAATCGCCGAGTCACGGAGTTGCTGGGCGTTACATATGCAGACGTTGTTGGGCATAAGCTTTTCGACTTTGTGGAGGAACCGAAGCGGAGCGAGATTGAGCCTCGACTCCAACGATTCCTGGAGCGCCGGCACTGGTCGGGAAGGCAGCGAGTGCAGTTAAGAGGAAACAGTCGTGCGTTTTATTTCGACCTCGTCTTGAGCGCAATCGTGAAAGACGACGAAGTTGTGGGCGTGAGTGTTTTGGCCAGGGATGTCAGCGAGGAATACGAAAAGGAAAGGCGGTTTACAGAACTTTTCGAAACTCTGCAAGAGGGAGTTTACTTCAGCACTCCGGAAGGCACGCTGCTGGACGCGAACGCCGCTTTAGTGGCGATGCTCGGCTATGAAAGCCTCGAGGAATTGCTGGCGCTCGAACCCAGCGCGTTAAATTCCGACCCTCATCAAAAGGCAATCCTGGGCCGAACCATGGAAGACCGCGGCGAAGTGCGGACACGCGAGATCACACTGCGCCGCAAGAACGACACTCACGCCACTTTCCTGGACAGTTCGCGTGCGGTCCGCGATGAGAATGGAAAGATCATCCGCTACCAGGGGACGCTGGTGGACGTGACCGAACAGCGCCTGATGGAGAAATCTCTGCGGCGGCAGGAGGAATTCCAGCGGTACTTGCTAGAGAGCTTTCCAGATTTAATTCTGGTGATTGATCTCGACGAGCGCTACAGCTTCGTCAGCTCCCGCATCCGCGACTTGCTCGGATATCGTCCGGAAGATCTCGTTGGGAAAAAGGTTGAAGAGAGCCAGGACCATTCTCCGGAATTCGTCGCGCTCTATCGAGATGTCATCAGCGGACGAAAGAAATTTGGTTTTTGCGAGTACCGGGCAAAGCATCGTGATGAAACCTGGCGCACCATGAGGGCGTCTGCCAGCCCGCTGTTCGACGCCGCAAACAAATTGAACGGAGTAATTGTCTCGGTGCGAGACATTACGGTTGAGCGGAAGCTCGAGCAGCAGATCATTCAGAGCGAACGGCTCGCCGCCATGGGACAAATGATTGGCGGATTCGCTCACGAACTCAACAACCCTCTGACCAGCATATTAGGAGTGTCGGAGTTGCTTCAGGATGAGAATGTCAGTGACTCGGTCCGCAAGCAACTGGGGACACTGCATCAGCAGTCGCGCCGGGCGGCGGAAATTGTGCAGAACCTGATGTACTTTTCGCGGCCTCCGGCTTCCGGTCAGAGCGCCGTGAAGATTGACGATCTCATTCAGCGGACCATGCACTTGCACGCTTACTCACTGCGCAAAAACCAAATCACGGTGGACTATCTGCCGGAGCCCGGACTTCCCCCCGTGAATGGGGACCCGCACCAGTTGATGCAGGTTTTTTTGAACCTTGTCATGAATGCTGAACATGCAATCAAAGAGGTGCGCGACCGCGGAACGCTACGTGTGCGGCTGCGAAGGGAAGGCAATCAATTGCAGGCAATTTTCCAGGACGACGGGCCCGGCATTCCCCCTGACATTTTGCCGAACATCTTCGACCCATTCTATACAACGAAGCGTCCGGGCCGCGGCACTGGATTAGGACTGAGCATTTGCAAAGCGATCACCCGAGAGCACGGGGGAAATGTCGAGGCTAGCTCAGGACCAGGGGGCGGGGGAGCGGTATTCACCGTAACTTTGCCGATTGCGACGAAGCCGGCGAGTACTGAAAAAGATGCGAAGGCACCTCAGGCTTAAGCTTCGCTTGCGGAAAGATGAACTAGTCGAGCACCGGTGAATTTATCTCTCCACCGCCATCGCCACGGCATTTCCTCCCCCAAGACACAATGCCGCAATTCCGCGATGGACGTCGCGGCGAATCATTTCATAAATCAACGAAACCAGCACACGCGCCCCACTTGCGCCAATGGGATGTCCGATGGCGACCGCGCCTCCATTGACGTTGACTTTGTTGGGATCAAGTCCAAGCTCACGCATGACCCCGAGGGCCTGCACCGAGAACGCCTCGTTTAATTCGTAAAGATCAACATCTTCATTTTTCCATCCCGTCTTTTTCCAAATCTGCTGCACCGCGCCCACCGGCGCCATCATGACCCATTTGGGTTCGACACCACTAGTAGCCTGAGCGACGATTCGCACCATCGGTTTGGCGCCAAGCTCTTTGGCGCGTTCAGCGCTGGTAACGACCAAGGCAGCCGCGCCGTCATTCACTCCGGGCGCGTTCCCGGCTGTGACGGTTCCATCTTTCTTGAAGGCGGGCTTGAGTGCGCGCAGAGTTTCGATAGTAGTGTCTTCGCGGGGAGATTCGTCTTTATCGAAGATTGTTACCGGCCCACCCTTCTTCTTGGCGGGCAGTTCCACGGGAACGATTTGCGATTTCAAGCGGCACTCCTTCATCGCAGCGATTGCCTTGCGATGGGAATCCACGGCGAATGCGTCCTGCTCCTCCCGGGTGATGCCGTATTTCTCGGCGACGTTCTCTCCGGTGATGCCCATGTGATAGTCGTTGTAGATGTCCCACAGGCCATCGTTCACCATGGAATCTACGATCTGTCCGTTGCCGAGGCGATATCCTTTGCGCGCCTGCGGCAATAGATAAGGCGCGTTCGTCATGGATTCCATTCCGCCCGCAACCACAATGGAACTGTTTTCCGTTTGAATTGCCTGCGCTGCGAGCGCCACTGCTTTCAATCCTGAGCCACAAACTTTGTTGACAGTCATGGCACCTACCTCGGGAGACATTCCCCCGAAGATTGCGGCTTGTCGCGCGGGATTTTGTCCGAGGCCAGCGGACACCACATTGCCCATGATGCATTCGTCAATTTGTTTCGGATCAAGATTCGCGCGCCGCACTGCTTCGCGCACGACGATGGCGCCGAGTTGCGGAGCCCGCAAATCTGAGAGGCTACCCTGAAATTTTCCTACTGGTGTACGACATCCGGAAATTATTACGACCTCGCTCAACGCAGCCATTTATCAACTCCCTCGCTGATTTCTAACTCTCTAATTATAGAGCGGGCGCAAGGAAGCAAGAGTCGAAATCGGATCCGCGGAAAGTTTGAAGAAGACAAACTCCGCCGTTGAGTCGAGGTCAAACACTCCTCGATTCTTGCGAGCAAGAGATTGGATATTTTTCCAGCAAAGCGTTCACGAGCTACGAAAAGCGCGGGCAAAACTTTTCGGCGCGCGTCTCTGGTGACTTTGGTGCGCCGATGAAAGCATCTGCAACGTCATTTTTTTCTTGACATCAGTTTTTATTGACTCTATATATTCAATCAGTTGCAACTGATGACCGTTGCAAAGTCCATGAAAAATGGAAAGGGAGAATAGATCAAATGGCAACCAAGAAGAAAGCAAAGAAGGCCGCAAAGAAAAAGCACTAAAAAAGCCTTCAGGCAAAAACAAAAGGGGACGCCAAAAGCGTCCCCTAAGTTTTTATCCGTGATAACACTCTCAATTCCTTTTCGTTTTCGGTTTGTTTCCGCTCTCCTTACTGTACATCCGTTTTTGAGTCGCTGGGCAAATAGTGTGATAACTGCACCATTGACAATGGTGCCCAGTCTTAGCTTTGAACTCCCCCGCTGAGATATTCGCAGCGACCGATTCC
>JBEEGK010000130.1:0-11799 GCA_041166845.1 Acidobacteriaceae bacterium | reverse complement strand
GATCATCCGCCTCAGCTCCCCGAGGTTCCTACATTACATACCTGATTGCACGGCTGTATATCGCAGTTCATAGTGGGTTAAATCCCCTTGACGTAGTTCAAAAAGGCCTACCTCCAGCAGGCGCTTTTCTATTGCTTGGCGCAGAAAATAATCACGAATTAATCACGACAACCACTTTTAACCACGATCTCAGAGTGATACGCTGCGGGGCACTTAACCCTACGTGACTGAAAATAAATGGCGGAAGCGAGTGGGAGTCGAACCCACCGACGACGGTATAAGCCGCCGCCCGCCGGTTTTGAAGACCGGGAGCATCACCGGACACCATGCGCTTCCGTTTGCCTGACTTTTGTATTTTAAGGGAGTTAGGGCGATTGGCCGCATCCGTCGCGATACGGCTCTACAACTCACGCTTGGACGCAGCTTAGCAAGCGCTGTTCCCAGGCGTTAGTCCGACGCTGCGTTTTGGTCTTCTCTTCGAGAACTCAGGCGTCCCCGCAAACCGAAAATTGAGATGCTCATCAGTCCTGTCCCAAGAAGCGCCAACAAACTGGGTTCGCTCATCGAAGTGTGCGAGCCGAGGAAAAATGGACGCGAAGACTTTGGCACTTGGCTGATTGCAGCCATCGGCAAAACCCTGGAGGTGGAGTTTGCAATGTTCGCAGCTGACGGGGAATCCATTGAGCGATTCACGATTCGTGATTTCGCCAACCGCGGCAGGAAAATCGAATGCGCTCGGGCTGATGTGACCAATAAAAGGCTAAGGAGAAAGAAGCCCAGCAGCACTGCCGCCGCTCCTAGAAGGATACCGGTCAGACTTCGTCCAACTCGGACGGGGTTACGATGAGAATAGTTGAGTAGTTTAGATGCCAATTGCGGCATTTACCTTCGGGATCATACTCTGAACAACCTTAGGCGAAGGATGTTAAGCCAACGGCATTTCCAGGTTAAATCTCGATGAATTTCTCCGCCTGCCCGCTTCAGATGCGGAATTCAACATCCCGGATCGCTTCGAGTTGCTAAATTCACACGGCTTTAATCCCACTGAAACACGCCAGCAATATTCATCCGCGATGATCCTCTCACTGATCGTGTGTGCTGATTACATTCCGGAAGACGCACCAACGGGCCCTGAGGACTCTGCAACTGAAGCCAGCAGCGGGAAGCAGCTTATTTTTGTCGTTGAAGACGATTCCGACATCGGACGATTGATCTGCCACTGCCTTTACATGCATGGCTACGCCACGCGCTGGTTCGCGGAACCTTCGACACTCATGGCGCAGGCCAACGCAGATTTCCCAGCGCTGATCTTGCTGGATATTATGCTTCCAGGAACAGATGGCTTCGAATTATGCCGGCAAATTCGTCAATCCAAAACTCTTGAAGAATGCCGGGTAATCTTCCTGAGCGCCAAAACCGGCGAAAGCGAACGCATTAACGGACTAGAGCTAGGTGCGGACGCCTACATTACGAAACCATTCAGCCCGCGAGAACTGGTGGCCCGGGTACGCACGGTTTTACGGCGAACACCTGGGCTTGAGCCTATCCGTATCGAAAAATTCGGCCGCCTGGAAATTGATTCTCTGGCAATGACTGTAAGCGTGGATGGCAAATTGATTAAAACCACCACCCGCGAGTTTCGCCTGCTGGATTATTTGGTGCATCATCCCACGCGGGTATTCACTCGCAATCAATTGCTCGATGCAGTTTGGTCAGAAGGTGCCTTTGTCACGCAGCGATCCATTGACGTTTATATCCGGCGCTTAAGAGAGAGGATCGAGGTTGACCCGGAAAATCCGAAATATCTTTTGGCCGTGCGCGGCGTCGGATATCGCTTCGTGGTGCCAGGCTAGCGAAAAAGGCCGGCAGCAAACATCTTTGAAAATCGTAAAGGGAAAGCGCCACATCGCGCGGGTTCCGAACGGCGGATCCACACAATCAGCCGCTGACCGTTTTTCTTGCGCAAGCTGCCGGGGTCGGTACCCTTCCCCAAGTTTCTTTCGTGGACCCGAATTTTGAACTCACTGGCCATCGGTTGGAAAACGACGAGCATCCCCCCACCGACATTCAAAGAGGACAAGCTTATGTTTCACAAGTAATTAACGCCGTCCGCAACGGCCCCTACTGGAAGGACTCCATTATTTTCCTTACCTACGATGAGCATGGCGGATATTACGATCACGCGAAGCCACCACGTGCGCCACAGGCGGGAGCGTTGAATCCCGATGGGATCAATCCCGGACAGTGCGAAGATCTTTCCAATCCGCCCGCCAGCCAGCAACCCGGCGGAGGCGCGGAATGCTCTGCCAACCCGTTTAGCACCACCGATACGAGTGTGAAGGATGCCGAGCAACTGTGCCCGGCATTGGCCGCAGATCCGACCGGGCCTTATCCGGCGAGCTGCGCTAATTTCAATCAGCTGGGAGTAAGAATTCCTTTCATCGCCATTTCTCCGTTCTCAAAGCCATCGTTCGTCTCTCATCTCGTCGGCGACCACACGTCGCTTCTGTCGTTAATCGAGAGACGTTTTCTAACCGTCGGAGGAGAACGTTTGCACCTGACGCTGCGCGATCAGTACGCAAATCCTCTGCTGGACATGTTTGATTTTACTAACTCACCGTCGTTGAACACCCCAGTGGGACAGGCTCTGCCGCCCGTCAATGACTGCACTCCGATTCCGTAGAACTTTAAATCGGTCGCTATGGATATGGTCGGCTTCGGTGTAATTTCGCCGAAGCCGTTCTAGTTTGACACGTGACCGCCTGCATTACTCGTAACAACAAATCTAAGAAAAAGTGTAATCTCCGCTTGCGGTTATCCTTGTCATTGGCGGAAACCGCCGCAGCTTATGCCCGTCTTTTACCGCGAACTCGCGAGCTGGTTGATCACCATTATCGAATTAGTGGTGGCGCTGGCTGTGATGGCGCTAATCTTTGCTCGCCAACGCGCGGCTAAAAGTTCAGGACTCGCAACAGCGGGGTTGTGGTTTCGAAACGTGGCGCGAAGAAAGACGTCCTCGGTTTTGCTGGTGGGAATGTCCGTAATCGCACTTCGAGTTGCGTTCATTCCATTGTTGGGAGTTCCGGCTCCGCGCTGGAACGATGAATTCAGTTACTTGCTCGCCGCCGATACTTTTGCGAATGGCCGCATCACGAATCCCATTCACCCCATGTGGAAGCATTTTGAAAGTTTTCACATCATTCAATATCCCACTTACATGTCAATGTATCCGCCGGGTCAGGGGCTGGTATTAGCCGCCGGTCAATTGCTCGGCCATCCATGGATTGGTCAGCTGTTGATCACGGCGTTAATGTGCTCGGCATTCTGCTGGATGCTGCAGGCATGGCTTCCGCCGGAATGGGCGCTCTTAGGCGGAATGTTGGCCGTAATGCGGCTTGGAGTTCTTAGCTATTGGATGAACGGATATTGGAGTGCCTCGGTCGTCGCGCTGGGGGGAGCGCTGGTGTTGGGCGCGTTCGGGCGAATCATAAAACACGCGCGCATGCGCGATGCGATCATTCTGGCGATTGGCTTGCTGTTGCTGGCGAATACTCGCCCTTATGAAGGTTTGATTTTCAGTTTGCCGCTTGCGGTCGCACTGTGGGATTGGTGGGACGGCAGCAGGCGAAAACGATTTTTACTATGGCCGATGGTTGCGGCCTTTCTTGCAATACTAATTTCAGGTGGCCTTGCTACTGGATACTACTACTACAAAGTTACGGGAAACCCGTTGCGAATGACTTACCAGGTAAATCGTGACACCTATGCGACCGCACCGTATTTCGTCTGGCAGAGTCCCCGAGCTGAGCCTCCATATAACCACACCGTGATGCGGGATTTTTATCGCTGGGAGCTACGGCACTTTCAGGACACTCGCACAATTCGAGGCGCGCTGCGGAACTTTCTCAGCAAATTAATCGGACTCTGGAAGTTCTATCTCGGACCTGCGCTGACGATTCCATTGCTGGCGTTTTCAGCAGTGATCCGCGACCGAAAAATGCGCCTGCCCCTCGGTATTCTCGCGATTTTTATGGCCGGACTAGCGGTGGAAACCTGGACTCTGCCACACTACTTCGCTCCCGCGACATGTCTGTTGTATTTGATAATTCTGCAATGCCTGCGCCACCTTCGACTGTGGCGGCGGAACGGCCGCATCACCGGTTTAGCGTTGGCGAGGGCAGTGCCAATCGTTTGCTGCACCATGATAATTATTCGCCTGGTTGCAATCGGCGTACATACCCAGATCGAGCCCGCATGGCCGCGCGGCAATCTCGATCGCCTGCAGGTCACGCGCGAACTATCGCAACTCGACGGACAACAACTTGTCATCGTTCGCTACAGCCCAACCCACGACGTCGATCATGAATGGGTGTATAACGATGCGGACATTGATGGCGCCAAGGTCGTATGGGCGCGCGATATGGGAGCACAGAACGAAGAGTTATTACGATACTTTGGAAATCGGGAAGCGTGGATTCTGAACGGAGACGATCCGGCTGCTAAGGCAATTACTTACGTACCGAATGTTCCTAAAACTCGCCAGGCCCACGCACATCGTTAAAACAAATAAGGAGCGGGTGTTTGCCCGCTCCTTCCTTTTTTTCTAGAACATTCTGCTAGTCGCGATCGCGATCCCAGTCACGCTCTTTGTGCCATTGATGCTCGCGGCCATTCCACCAACCGTGATACTCATTCCAGCAGCGCTCGCGTTGAGCATTGAGATCACGGCGACGTGCCAGAGCTTGATGACTGTTCCTTCCATGATGCCGGACAGCATCGTCGAGCCGTTCTTCCGCCCGCTCGATTCTGCGATGGCACTTTATTGCTTCTTCCCGCCGCTCGTTTTCAGCACGAGCTCGAGGGACACCTACGAGGAACATGATGCTGCTCAAGGTGGCGGCAGCCAAGACGGCCGTGACCAGCTTCCTGCTTTTTTGCACAATGTTCATAATGCCTCCTGTATGTTGAACCCGCGCCGTCGAGATTTGTTGCCACTAGCCCGACATTAGAGCGCACCACAAAATATCAGCTCAAGTCCGACGACTCAAGCCTCGACATGCGGTCCCGTACATATAGGATTACTACTTTGGTTGCGGCACAATTCGCAGATACGGCTTTAGAGTTTTCCATCCGCCTGGATATTTCTTCTGTGCCTCTTCATTGGACACCGCGGGTGGAATGATGACGTCGCCGCCCTGCACCCAATTTGCCGGAGTCGCAACTTTATGTTTCTCGGTGAGTTGGATGGAGTCGAGCACCCGCAAAACCTCCGGAAAATTGCGCCCTGTGGCCATGGGATAAACGAGCATCAGCTTTATCCTTTTATCAGGACCGATAATGAAAACGGTCCGCACAGTCGCGTTATCGGCCGCAGTCCGTCCTTCTGACGTATTACCACTTTCCGCCGGCAACATGTCATATAGTTTCGCCACGTGAAGGTCAGTGTCCGCAATCATCGGGAAATTCACGGCATGGCCTTGGGTTTCTTTAATGTCGTCCGACCATTTGCTGTGATTGCTTACAGGGTCAACGCTGAGTCCGATGACTTTGGTATTTCGCTTGGCGAATTCAGGCTGGAGTCCGGCTACTGCTCCCAGTTCGGTTGTGCAAACGGGAGTGAAGTCTTTGGGATGTGAAAACAGAATTGCCCAGCTGTCGCCGATCCATTGATGAAAGTCAATTTTGCCCTGCGTGGTTTCGGCGGTGAAATTGGGTGCGGTTTCATTGATGCGTAAGGACACGGTGTGCTCCTTTTCCGTTTTAATTTTTAAGATCTTGGACTTGCTTTGAGGGCGCGGGGTGGATGGAATCAGCGGCTAAAGCGCTACGCACACACCTGCGCCCAAATACAACAACAGAGCGCGGCAGCGATGGAACTTCTACGCATGAGTTACAGGATACCCGTGGAGAAATGGCGCGTCAAACGCAACCGGCGAATAAGGCTATGAGCGTTTTGGCCGGTAAATGTGAGTGCTGGTGCCGAAAGAAACCTCGGCTGCTTCCATCACCGTCTCTGACAGTGTGGGGTGAGGATGAATCGTCATGGCCACGTCGCGCGCCAGCGCCGCCATCTCGACCGCTAGCACGCCTTCCGCGATGAGCTCTCCGGAACCGGCCCCGACGATTCCCATGCCCAGAACTCGTTCAGTTTGCGGATCAATGAGGAGTTTGGTCATGCCTTCGATTCGATCAATGGTCACGGCGCGTCCCGACGCCGCCCACGGAAACTTGGCCACTTTCACTTCGCGATTCTCATTCTTGGCTTGCGTTTCAGTGAGTCCGCACCACGCGATTTCAGGATCGGTGAAAACAACGGCGGGAATCGCATTGGGCTCGAAGGCGACCTTGTGACCGGCGATGTCTTCGATTGCAACTCGCCCTTCATGCGATGCCTTGTGCGCCAGCATAGGCTCTCCGACTACATCTCCGATCGCATAAATCGCAGGATCGGTAGTCTGCAACTGTTTGTTGACTTGAATGAATCCGCGTTCGCCGACTTGGACCTGGGTTTTATCGAGTCCAGGGATTTGCGAATTTGGTTTACGTCCGACTGAAACGAGAACTCGGTCAAAAACTTTCTCGCGCTCTTTGACTTCGGGACCTTCAAAGCTGACACGAATGCCATGCGAATCTGCTTTTACTCCCGTGACTGTAGTGTTCAGCAGAATTGAGTCGAAGGTTTTCTCGATTCGCTTGTGCAGCGGAAGAACAAGATCGCGGTCGGCGCCGGGAAGCAATCCTGCGGTCATCTCGACCACGGACACTTTCGAGCCAAGCGCGGCGTAGACTGTGCCGAGTTCCAGTCCTATGTACCCGCCGCCGATCACCAGCAGCGTTCCGGGGACATCCTGCAAATCGAGTGCAGAAGTGGAATCCATCATTCGCGGCGAATCGAGTTTCAGGCTTGGAATCACTGCTGGCCGCGAGCCGGTCGCGATGATAATGCGGTCAAAGCTCAGAGATTCCTCTCCGCCATCGACTTTGGCGATGTGAAGAGTGTTCGAATTCTCGAATGACGCCCTGCCCCGAAGATATTGGACTTTCCTCTGCTTGGAAAGTTGGCCCAAGCCTCCCGTCAGTTTGTTGACCACGCCTTCTTTGAATGAACGCAGGCGAGCAAGGTCAATTTTGGGCTCGCCGAATTCGATGCCCCAATTTTTTGCGTGGCGCGATTCGCCAATCAACTTGGCCACGTGGAGCAGAGCTTTTGAAGGGATGCATCCACGATAAAGACACACGCCGCCCGGATTCAGTTCATCGTCAATCAGGGTAACTTTCATTCCCAGGTCGGCAGCGAGGAATGCCGCGGCGTAGCCTCCAGGGCCCGCGCCGACGACGGCAATATTTAGATTGGAATTTTCGGCCATTTTTTATGGGAAGAAATCGTGCGAGATCAAGGAGTCTCTAAAAAAACCTTAGCCCTGTACCGACAACAGAAATGGTTGTTCAAAAGCTTCCGCCATCCAGCGTAAAAAACGGGCCGCGTCTGCGCCATCAATCAAGCGATGATCGTAAGAAAGCGAGAGTGGTAGCACCAGGCGCGCCTCAAATTTTCCATTCAGCCACAGCGGCTCCATACTCGAGCGTGAGATCCCCAGAATTGCGGCTTCCGGAAAATTGACGATGGGAGAGAATCCGGTGCCTCCGATGCCTCCCAGATTCGTGATGGTGAATGTCCCGCCTTCCATCTCCGCTGGGGTGAGTTTCTTATCCTTTGCTTTCTTCGAAGCTTGTGTGAGCTCGGCCGCCAGCTCGACAATGTTTTTCTTATCCACATCGCGAATCACCGGTACGAGAAGGCCGCGATCTGTATCCACCGCAACGCCGATATTGATGTATTGCTTGTAAACAATCTCTTCACTTCTCAAATCAATGCTGGCATTAAATTGCGGAAATACTTTCAATGCAGCCGCACACACCTTCAAGGCGATGGCGGTAACCGTCATTTTGCCGCCGGCCTCTTCCGCCTTCGGAGCAAAGCGTGCGCGCAACTGCTCGAGTTCGGTGATGTCCGCTTTGTCCTGCTGGGTGACGTGAGGAATGGTGGTCCAGGCTTCCCAGAGATGCTGCGCGGTCTTGCGGCGCACTCCTCGCATAGAAACGCGTTCGACTTTTCCCCACTTCGCGAAGTCCGGCAGGGCGGGCTGGGCAAAATGCGCGCCCGCCGTCTGCGCAGCCGAGGCTGTTGCCAGCAAGGATTTCGCATGCGCCTTTACGTCGTCTTCGCTGATGCGTCCGCCTGGACCTGTCCCTTTTACCGCATGGATATCGACGCCAACTTCCCGCGCCAGGCGGCGCACATGAGGAGCAGCCGGAACCGGCTCGCGATGCTCTGTCCCAGCCACCTTGCCAAGTTGAGCGGGCACGCTGAAATCTGCAGGGCGCGTTTGCGGAGGATCTGGTCGCAGCGCATCAGCTTCGGTTTTGCCCTCAGCCTTTAGCGCAGCCTGGAATTCAAGCCTCGCTCCATGCTGCTCTGAAAGATGCTCGACCGGTGCGTGCTTTGCAGCCGGCGGCTGCGCAATCCCTCCAGTTTTTAATGTGAAGATGAGTTGTCCAACTTTGACTTTTTCGCCTTCCTTCACATGGATGTCGGCAACAGTTCCGCTGACCGAAGATGGGACTTCGATTACCGCCTTATCGGTTTCGAGCTCCATAACCGGCTGACCTTCCGATACGGTAGCGCCCGGAGAAACCAATAGACGCACCAGATCTCCTTGCGTTATGTTCTCGCCCAGTTCCTGGAGCTTGAACTCGGTCGCCCCCGCGGAAAAGGACTTGCGCCGGTCCTGCGCGGGAGAAGATTCAATGTCGTTAGCCGCAGTCTTCTTCTGTGCTTGCTGCTCATCGTTTACTGCTGGATCAGTTGTGGCTTTCACCCCAGTGTTCTGACCGCTTTCCGATTTCTTCGCGGATTTCGCGGGCGCATTTCGGTCGGATTGTTGTTTTGTTGCCCCTGTATCCGCCACTTTCTCTTGGGATCCTTTATCTCTTCCGCCCGCGCCATTCTCGACCGTGAAAATTACCTGTCCGACTTTTATTTTCTCTCCTTCCTTCACGCGCACTTCCTGAATCGTGCCGCTGACCGAAGAGGGCACTTCGATAACAGCTTTGTCGGTCTCCAGTTCCATTACGGCTTGGCCTTCGGCGATGGTGGTACCGGGAGAAATCAACAGGCGGACCAGGTCTCCCTGAGAAATATTTTCGCCGAGTTCTGGCAGTTTAAATTCAGTCACTAAAATCTCTCTTCCTTAAATGTTGGCTTAACTACAGGCCGGATTCGGCTTTTCCGGATCGATTCCCAAATCTTTGATTGCATTTTTCAGGACGTCAGGCTTGATCTGTTTATCACGCGCCAGCGCAGTTAACGTAGCCAATACGATATGCTTGGCATCCACTTCGAAAAAGTCACGAAGAGAGGCGCGGCTTTCGCTGCGACCAAAACCATCCGTTCCTAAAACCGATAGTGGACGAGGCATCCACTGCGAAATGGATTCTGGCAACAACTTCATGTAATCGGATGCTGCGATCAAAACTCCCGGTACATCTTTCAAGGTCTGCGTCACAAAGGGCACGCGCGGAGCCTCCTCAGGATGCAGCAGGTTCCAGCGCTCGCAATCATTTCCGTCACGATAAAGCTCCTTGTAGCTGGTCACACTCCAAACGTCCACCGCCACCTGATATTTTTCTTCCAAAATTTGCTGGGCCTTGAGGACCTCGTACATAATGGCGCCGCTTCCGAAAAGTTGCGCGCGCAATTTCGATTCGGTTTTTGAAGACGGCTTAAAGCGGTACAAGCCTTTTAGAATGCCTTCGCGGATATTTTTGCCACCAGGCATCGCTGGCATCGGTAAAGGCTCATTGGTGACGGTCAGATAGTAAAAGATGGATTCCTGGTCCACGTACATCCGCTTAATGCCATCTTGAATGATGATTGCAATTTCGTATGCGAACGCCGGATCGTACGCCATGAGGTTCGGCACGGGCAGCGCGAGCACGTGGCTGTGCCCGTCCTGATGCTGCAACCCTTCGCCCGCTAGCGTAGTTCTTCCCGCGGTGCCGCCAATCAGGAAGCCACGAGTGCGCATGTCGGCAGCGGCCCAGATCAAATCGCCGATGCGCTGAAATCCGAACATCGAGTAATAAATAAAGAACGGAATTGTGTTGATGCCATGATTCGCGTAGGCGGTTCCAGCGGCGATCAGCGAGCACATGGATCCGGTCTCGGTGATTCCTTCTTCGAGAATCTGACCGTCCTTGGCCTCTTTGTAATAAAGCAGCGTGTCCATATCTACCGGTTCGTATAGTTGTCCCACGCTGGAGTAAATGCCGACCTGGCGGAAGAGCGCCTCCATCCCAAAGGTGCGGGCCTCATCTGGAATAATTGGCACGATGAGCTTTCCAACTTCCGGATCGCGCAGCAGTTTAGATATCAGCCGCACGAAAACCATGGTGGTCGAAGCTTCGCGGCCGTCTGTACCTTTATAAAATTCTTCGAAGTGCGCTTCTGAAACGGGCTTAAGAGCGGTCGCGCGTACTTTCCGCTCCGGCATGTATCCGCCAAGCTGTTTGCGCCGTCCTTGCATGTAAACAATTTCAGGACTGTCATCAGCGGGGCGGTAAAAAGGAGCCTCGTGCAATTCCGAGTCAGGTATCGGAATCCCAAAGCGTGAACGGAACATCCGTAACTCGTCGTCGTTCAGTTTTTTCTGCTGGTGGGTAATGTTCTTACCTTCACCCGCTTCACCCAAACCGTAGCCTTTGATCGTTTTCGCAAGAATGATGGTCGGCGCGCCTTTGTGATCCGAGGCCGCACGATACGCAGCGTGGACTTTAATCGGATCGTGGCCGCCAAGACGCATGCGCGAAAGCTGCTCGTCGGAAAGATGCTCGACCATCTTCAGCAACCGAGGATCGGTGCCGAAAAGATTGTGCCGGAAGTAAGCTCCGCTCTCGACGAAAAACTTCTGATACTGTCCGTCACTGACCTCGCCCAATCGCTTTACCAGCAATCCATCGCGATCATTCTTGATTAGGTTGTCCCAGTCGGAGCCCCAGATAACTTTGATTACATTCCAGCCCGCGCCGCGGAAAATTGCCTCGAGCTCCTGAATAATTTTCCCATTGCCGCGCACCGGTCCATCAAGCCGTTGCAAGTTGCAGTTGACGACGAAAATCAGGTTGTCGAGCCGCTCGCGAGACGCCAGCGTGATTGAGCCGAGCGATTCGGGCTCGTCCATTTCACCATCACCGAGAAACGCCCACACTTTTCCGCCAGTAGTTTCTTTCAGTCCGCGGTTTTCGAGATATTTAATGAAGCGTGCGTGATAAATCGCCTGGATGGGACCTAGTCCCATCGAAACGGTGGGGAACTCCCAGAATTCTGGCATCAACCACGGGTGCGGATATGATGACAATCCGCCGCCCTTTTTTAACTCACGGCGGAAATTCTCCAGCTTCTCCTTCGGCATTCTGCCTTCAAGAAAAGCACGTGCATAAATTCCCGGAGCGGCGTGGCCCTGAAAATACACAATGTCGCGGTCACCCTCTTCGGTGCGGGCCCGGAAAAAGTGGTTGAAGGCGACTTCGTAAAGCGTGGCTGCGGAGGCGAATGTCGAAATGTGGCCGCCAATTCCCTCTTGAATCTTGTTGGCGCGAACCACCATCGCCAGCGCGTTCCAGCGAACCAGGCTCTTGATGCGGCGCTCCATCTCCTGACTTCCAGGGAAGGGTGGCTGCTGTTCAACCGGAATCGTGTTCTGATAGGGAGTTGTGGCCGTGAATGGAAGGTTTACACCT
>JBEEGK010000129.1:0-4697 GCA_041166845.1 Acidobacteriaceae bacterium | reverse complement strand
CCCCACAGAGCATTGCGTTGGAAAAGATGGCAACGTCCTCCGCCGGGGAAAAAAGGCCGGCGTGTCCCGCGACTCCGCCCATCGCGCTGGCATTCTCGTCCTGGACTTCTCCTTGAATTAGCCGGTGGCGAAAGGTTTTGTCGTCCGCGGTCGGCGGGATCAGCGGATGTACCGAGGGCGGCGGATTGAACCCAGTATTGGCCATAGCCAGCGGACCAAACACTTCGCGCTTGCAGAATGCGTCGAGGGATTCATTGGCGATCAGCTCCATGATTCTTCCCAAGATGATAAATCCGACGTCGCTGTATTCCGCTTTCGTCCCGGGCTCGGCAGTTAGAGGCACTTTCAAGGCTGACGCGATGATTGTTTCTCGCGATTGCGAATGCAGGTAGAACTTTTGGTGAGCGGGCAATCCGGAGGAATGAGATAAGAGCATCTGAAGCGTTATCTGAAGGCGATTGGCGTCATCAGCTTTAAATTCCGGCAGAATGCTTGCCACCGGAGCATCCAGGTCGAGCAATCCGCGCTCGTAGAGAATCATTGCCATGGCTGTCGTGGCCATCACTTTTGTCACTGAGGCAAGGTCAAAGATGGTGGCTGACGTCACTTCAGGGGAGGCGCCGTCGTAAGTGAAACGTCCGAAAGCCTTCAAAGCAATCAAACCTACGCGATGAGTGACGGCGATGGAGGCTGCAGGGAAAGCATGGTCCGCAATTGCTTGCCGGAGAATCTCGAATGCATTTGCAAAAATCGAGTCTTGCTTCTCATGGCTGGAAGCAAGTGCGTTGGTAGATTCGGTCTTCGCGAGTTTCGTGGAAAAATGTTCTGACAAAGGCGTGGTCTGTCCGGTATCTGCTTATAGCAAACTTCAGTAATTGGGTAAAGCGTGGCTCCGAGATCGTGCTGAGCTAAAATCGGAGCATCCACATGAGAAAGTTTAATCTGCCATGCCTCGGGAGGCTTCTCTGCCTTGGCTTGCTGCTGACATGTTTAGTTGCGAAGCCTGCGCTCGCCGCCAAGGGTAAGCCTGCGGCTTCCTCGCCACGCTTTCAAGCTATCGACTCTGTTATCGAAAAATCAATTCAGGAAGGGCAGACTCCCGGAGCGGTAGTTCTTGTCTGGCACGATGGACGAGTCTTGTACCGTAAGGCTTTCGGAAATCGCGCGATTGTGCCGCGGCGCGAGTCCATGACGTTGGACACAATTTTCGACATAGCTTCGCTCACCAAAGTCATCGCCACTACCACGGCTGTGATGCAACTGGTGGCGCGCGGCGAGGTGCGGCTAAATGATCCGGTGGTGAAATACATTCCGGAGTTTGGTCAGAACGGAAAAGAAGACATCACAGTCCGGCAGCTGCTTGTCCATCATTCTGGGTTAAGAGAGGATTTGGACTTGGCCTCGCCATGGGACGGACGCGAGAGCGCGTTTCGGATGGAGCACGAAGAAAAGCCAATTTTCCCGCCGGGATCAAAGTTTCTTTACAGCGACATCAATTTCGTCACGCTCGGTGAAATCGTAGAACGCGTTTCTGGCACGACTCTTGATAAATATTGCGCGGCACACATTTTTTCCCCGTTGAAAATGACCCGTACCGGGTTCCTGCCTCCGAGAGCGTGGCTTCCCAAAATTGCTCCTACGCAGTTTGACGAGCACGAGCACATGTTGCGCGGAGTTGTGCATGACCCAACGGCACGTCGCATGGGCGGGGTGGCCGGGCAAGCGGGTCTGTTCTCTACTGCGGATGATCTGTCGAAATTTGCTCAGGCGCTCTTAAGCGGCAGCACGATTTTGCCGCCCTCAGTCATAACGAAAATGACCACGCCACAGCAGCCGCCGACATCCACTGTGTTGCGAGGCTTGGGCTGGGACATTGACTCGCCTTTCTCCAGTAATCGCGGCGATCTGCTGCCGGTCGGTTCCTACGGGCACACAGGCTTTACGGGCACATCGCTTTGGATAGACCCCACCACTCGTACTTTCATTATTTTGCTGACGAATGCCGTGCATCCCAGAGGAAAAGGAAACGTGATCGCTCTTCGCTCGAAGATTGCGACAGCAGTGACGGCAGCTTTGCCTCTTAGGGTTGCCGAAAAAGACCAGCTTCGGTTGAAGAACATTACGGGATATAACGAGACTCAGACCGCCGGGCGCCGGATGTCATCGCGTAATGGATCGGTGAAGACCGGCATTGATGTTCTGGAAGCGCATAATTTTGATTTGCTGGCCGGAACAAGCGGAAAGAAGAAGATTGGGGTTCTCACAAATCAGACAGGAGTAGATTCGCAGGGCCGTCGAACCATTGATGTGCTGGCACAGGCGCCTGGAGTTTCCCTGGATGCAATTTTCAGTCCTGAGCATGGAGTAACAGGGACGCTCGATACCGCAGATATCTCTAATTCGCGAGATGCGGACACCGGTGTTCCGGTGTACAGCGTTTACGGCGGGACTGACGCCGCGCGCCGTCCTCCATTAGACGTGCTGAAAAAACTGGACGCAGTGGTAGTGGATATTCAAGATGCAGGCGTGCGCTTCTACACTTACGAATCTACTTTAGGATATTTTCTTGGAGCGGCCGCGAACGCGAACGTGGAGATCGTGGTCCTGGACAGGCCGAATCCGATTACTGGTTCGTTTATCCAAGGACCGATACCCGATGCTGGGCGTGAAAGTTTCGTGAACTATGGCCTCACTCCAGTGCGCCACGGGATGACAATGGGGGAACTGGCGACAATGTTCAACGCGGAGCGCCACTTGAACGCGCATCTCGAAGTTGTCCCAATGGAAGGATGGATGCGCGGAGACTGGCTTGACTCGACCGGCTTGGGGTGGATTAATCCTTCGCCCAATCTCCGCAGCCTGACCGAGGCGACGCTGTACCCGGGAGTTGCGCTGGTCGAGGGGACCAACGTTTCAGTTGGACGCGGAACCGATACGCCTTTCGAATTGTTGGGAGCGCCCTGGATCAGCGGACGTCAACTCGCGCAATATCTCAACGCTAGAAATATCACTGGGGTGCGTTTTGTAGCGACAACTTTTACTCCGGCCACCAGCAACTATGCCAACCGGAAGTGCGAAGGCGTAAATTTATTTGTTACCGAGCGAAACGCCCTTGATGCGCCCGAATTGGGAGTAGAACTGGCTTCGGCATTGCGAGCCTTGTATCCGCAACAATTTCATATGGAGCGCATGATCGAAATCATCGTAAATCAGGCGGTTTTTGACGCCATTGCCAAAGGGGAAGATCCTCGCCGGATCGCCCTAGACTGGCAGGACTCGCTTACCGCTTTTCAGCAACTACGAGAAAAGTATTTGATTTATAAATAGAAAAGCTCGGGGCAACTAAGTACCGCGATTATTTAAATGACATTCATGGTTAAGCCGAACGAAAATCCTTTCTACCGTTGTGCCGGACCCCATTGTGGCGCAGTGAAGAAATCCGGCGATCGCTGGTGGCTGCTTTGGACTTCCTTCGGGGACTTCAAGCAGCCGGTGCTATATTTGTGCCCTTGGGACGAAGGCATCGCCGAAAAAGAAGGTACCCTCCACGCCTGTGGCGAAATGTGTGCGCAACGATTGCAATCCCAGTTCATGGGCAACGTGCGTCAAAATCACACCAAGCGCGCTGCTGGCGATTCTCAGGTTGAACCGTCCTGAATAACCTTTTTATTTTTGCCTGCATCGTAATTCCATAAGTAACCCAGTTGCGTTAAAGTGTCGCATCTGAGCTTTCGGGTGGAGGTATGTCTTGAGAAAATACGTACTTGTTTTCGTGATCTCCACTTTGGCAGCCGCCCAGAGTAGCGCGCCAACCCCAAGCACCACGGAGACTCCGCAATTACGTGATTCTCGGTCGCATGATGCGGCAAAGCAAAATTCCGAGAGTTCAGCGAAATCAAACGAGCTAATAATTCCATCCGGGACAAAAGTACCGGTTGCTCTAAAAGAAGCCATCTCTACTAAAAGCACTCACGAAGGGGACGCGGTCTATGCTCAGACCACTTTTCCAGTAGCAATCAACGAGCGAATTCTGATTCCAGCGGGGACCTATGTCCAAGGCAGAATCGTACGTATTCAGCGCGGGGGACACATCAAGGGGCGAGCACAAGTATTAATGCATTTCACCACACTCATCTATCCCAGCGGATACACGGTGATGTTGCCGGGTTCTATCGAAAATGCCCCCGGCGGGGAGAAGACTACGGTAAAAGATCAAGAAGGAACAATTCAGCAAGACAGCCAGACTGGCCAGAAAGTTGGGACTGCCGCGAGCAGCGCTGGCACGGGCGCAATCATTGGCGGTCTTAGCAATGGGGTGAAGGGCGGACTGATTGGTGCCGGGGTGGGGGGCGCGGTCGGTACTGCAATCGGAATGTTAAGCCGCGGAAACGATGTGAGATTGCCGGAAGGCACAACACTGGAAATGCTGATTCAGCGGGACGTTGTGCTGGATTCCAGCCGGGTCTCTGCGCACTAACTACTTGGCGGCAGTGGAGTAAGCGAAGGGGTAGATCTGAGCGTCAATCTCTTTTCGCAGGTCGTCCCAGATATTTTCTGGCATTGAAAGAAATACGCGTACTGCTTCAGGATCAAACTGCCTCCCTGACCACGCTTCTATTTCCTTGCGGGCGGCTTCCAGGGTCTGTGCGGCGCGATATGGACGATTCGAAGTAATAGCGTCCAATGTATCTGCGATT
>JBEEGK010000128.1:0-4153 GCA_041166845.1 Acidobacteriaceae bacterium | reverse complement strand
TTAATCGAACCGCCTTCGCCTTCATACTCCAAGAAAAACTCCAGCGTCACCTTCGGCGGCAAACTGCGATCCAACGATGAAACTAGAAGCGCCTTTACACGCTGGACGGCAGCCGTTTTTTCATTGGCAGACTGACCTGACACCCACGAGCAGAACGTGAGGATAAGGAACGAGAGATGCAGAATCGTCTGCCTCATGCCCATATTAGACACCCGTAAAGGCTCATAACGGCCCGGGAAATTCGCACACAACATTCTTCACACCAATAACGGGGGCAGGTCGAACGGAAAAGTAACGACTTACTCGATCAAGCAGCTTTGGTCAAATTTCTACGCGTAGCTAAGTCTATTTCCGGAATTTCTGGCCTGCCGTATTAAGACGAAAGTTCTAAAATCGTCGCCTAGGGCGCACCAGGAAATCTTTTCACTTCAGCCCACAACTATTATCCCTTCGACGGTTAAAAAGATTTCACGATACGAATCGAGAATCCGCCAGTGTAAAATGCTTCGGTCATCGAAAGCGGCTGCGAACTTCCTGGTTAAATTATGAGTTGGTGGTTGTGGGCAATTCTCGGCTTCGCCCTCATGGCGGCAGAGACACTGCATATGGGGTTGTTCCTTGTGTTCTTTGGAATGGCCGCTGCGATAGTTAGCGCGCTGACCCGTTTTGCTTTAGCAGGGCCCGATTGGATGCAGTGGCTGCTGTTCTCAGTGATCTCCATCGTGTCGGTGGCGCTGTTTCGAAAGCCTTTGCTTAAGTATTTGCGGATAAATGTTCGCAAGGACGTGGATACGATGATCGGCGATACCGCCAAGACCATGGAAGCAATTGAGATCAACGGCCACGGCAAGGCCGAGTTGCGCGGCAGCCCCTGGAACGCTGTAAATGTTGGCGACAAGCCACTGGGCAAGAATGAATTGTGCCGTGTAGAACGGGTGGACGGCATAACCATCAAGGTACGGGCGGAGTAATTGCAATACCAAATCGTGCGGAGGCAGCGTGAGCGAATCCCTGTTTGTATTTGTCATCCTGGCGTTCGCGGTTTTGATCGTATTTTTCAAATCAGTCGTGGTTGTTCCTCAGCAGAGCGCCTATGTAGTGGAACGTTTGGGTAACTTCCACAGCGCGCTCGGTGCGGGTTTTCACGTTCTGGTACCGTTTATTGACGTGATTCGTTACCGGCATTCCCTCAAAGAAACGCCATTCGATATCCCCGAGCAAATCTGCATCACCCGAGATAACGTGCAAGTTGCGGTGGACGGCATCATCTATCTGCGAGTGCTTGATCCGCAGAGAGCCTCATACGGAATATCAAACTACACTTTTGCCATTATTCAACTCTCGCAAACTGCACTGCGAAGCGAAATCGGCAAGATAGAACTGGACCGCACTTTCGAGGAGCGCACGCACATTAACATCCAAGTAGTCACCGAGTTAGATAAGGCATCCGAACCTTGGGGTGTCAAGGTGTTGCGATACGAAATCAAAAACATCACTCCACCAAAAGACGTGTTGGCAGCCATGGAGAAACAGATGCGCGCGGAGCGAGAAAAACGCGCGGTCATCCTCACCTCAGAAGGGGTTCGGGATGCCGCGGTAAATACCGCCGAGGGCCAGAAACAGCAAGTAATCAAACAGTCCGAGGCCGAAAGACAGAAGAAAGTCAACGAGGCTGAAGGTCAGGCGGCGGCCATTCTCGCAGTGTCTACAGCAACGGGAGAAGGAATTCGCAAAGTTGCGGATGCCATCAACTCGCCCGGGGGATTTCAGGCTGTCCAGCTGCGAGTAGCTGAATCCTACATCACGGAGTTCGGTAAGCTGGCAAAGGCCAGCAACACCATGATTTTGCCAACGAATGTATCTGATATAGCAGGAGTCATCGCTGCTGCCATGAATGTAATTCGACAAGGCAGTCAAGGTGGCACCACGATAGCCATACCTCGGGTCGACGCCTCACAATGATTTCTGGCGCTATAGCTTCGTAGACGAACAAACTTCAATGAGCCGGTATCGTTTGGATTGCCTCCGGAGCTGTAGGTCGGGAGTTCGAATCTCTCCGGGCGCAACAAGAGATTTCGCCGGTTAAGTCCCCGGAATTTCATCTCCCAGAGTCACTTAACCGGCGTTTCCCGCTCCCAGGGGAATTTCACTATGCCGCTTTCACCTGGTCCCAAGGATCCAGTACGACCTTGATGCATTCCTGCTTCTTGTCTCGGAATGTTTTGTAGGCTTGGGGAGCTTCCTGCAAGCTCATCCGGTGAGTAATAACAAATGACGGATCAATTTCTTTCTTCTCGATCCGTTCAAGCAGAGGCTGCAAATATTTGTGGACGTGAGTCTGTCCCATCTTCAACGTCAACCCTTTTCCGAAGCTGGCGCCGAAAGGGATTTTATCCAGAAAGCCGCCGTACACTCCGGGGATGGATACCGTCCCTCCCTTGCGGCACGCCTGAATCGCCTGGCGCAAAACATTGGGACGATCAAACGACACTTTGAGACTTTGTTTCGCGCTGTCGTAAGCGTCTGCAAAACCTTTGCCGTGTGCTTCCATTCCAACCGCGTCAATACAGGAATCTGGACCGCGGCCACCGGTCATCCATTTCAATTCTTCGACGATGTCGTCCACATTTTCATAGTTGATGATGTCGGCGCCCGCTTGGCGGGCCATGTTCAAACGCTCGGCAAAGCGGTCAATAGCGATTACTTTCTTCGCGCCGAGTAAAAACGCGCTGCGAATTGCGAACTGGCCGACCGGACCACAACCCCAGATCGCGACCACATCGCCGTCTTTGATGTCGCAATTTTCCGCTGCCATGTAACCGGTGGGAAAAATGTCGGATAAGAATAAGACCTGCTCATCGCCGAGGCTGGAAGGAACTTTGATCGGACCTACATCGGCAAAAGGAACGCGAGCGTATTGCGCCTGTCCGCCGGCGTAACCACCGAGCATGTGCGAATATCCGAAAAGCCCTGAGCCGGAATATCCATACATCTTTTCCGCTATCCACGCATTCGGATTCGAGTTGTCGCACAGTGACCATTGTTTGTGCTGGCAAAAATAACAATTTCCGCAAGCAATAGTGAATGGCACAACGACCTTGTCACCGATTTGAAGGTTCTTAACATCAGAACCGATTTCGACGACTTCACCCATGAATTCATGCCCGAGGACGTCGCCGGGCTCCATGGTAGGAATGTATCCGTCCAAAAGATGCAGGTCAGACCCGCAGATTGCGGTGCGGGTAATTTTCAACACGGCGTCCCGCGAATTCAGAATGTGCGGATCAGGCACATTTTCAATTCTTACGTCATTTTTCGAGTGCCAACAAAGTGCCTTCACAAATCCTCCGAAATTCAGCCACTAAAAGTTTAGGTTGATGATGCTTGCAATCGTTTAATCCCCCGCCAGCCGTGTTTGCTCCATGGCGTCGTCAGCTGCGCCCTCGCGATAAAGCACACGCAGAGCTGCGCCCTTTACGCCGCGTTCGCCTATCGGTTGTCCGGTGGTTGTCGGTAGCTCCCCGGCCTCGAGCAGCTGTTTGAGATGCCGCAAGCTCTCTTTCGTCAGCTGTTCAGGATCCCAGCCCACCATCGAAGCTAGCCCCCGTGCCACCATTCCGGCAGGAATTTGATACTCGAACGCTACGAGAATTTCCGTCCCGCGTTCTCCCGGAGCCTCGTTGAAGCGAATCACGCCTCGATGCTGCACTGGTCCAGGCAAAGAGCTCCACGCTATGTGTTTGCCAGGAGCTTCGTCAGTAACCGCGATGTGAGAATCAATGGAGAATCCCGCAGATTGGCCGACAGTGATCTTCAAGGAAAAGTCGCCTTGTGGCTCCATGGTCAAGCCTTGTAGAAAGCTCGGCCAATTACTTCCGTTACGCACGAATGCGTAGACTTCGTCCGGAGACTTATTAATAGTGAAGCCAACTCGCACTTTGTCATTGTGAGGGACGGCGTTATCCGTTACGCCGCGGTAGACCAGATAGCTTCCACCCAGTGCTAACGCAGCTCCCGTCCATCCGCGACGGACGATTCCGACCGCTGCCAGTGCGGTACCGGTCAAAATTGTGGCCGCAATTTTCGTACCGGAGTGGGATTTCTCGCGGCCACCTTCAAGTAGGAACTCACTCCCTGCGTAACTCGTCTTAAT
>JBEEGK010000127.1:0-3131 GCA_041166845.1 Acidobacteriaceae bacterium | reverse complement strand
GTTGTCATTGTCAAGGTATCCCCAACGACCAAGCTCAACGTCCAACTCGCGCCGGTTGCTCTCTGTGCCAACGCCATCCCAGGTGATTAGCGCTAGAAGCGCAGAAGGTTCGAGATGAGAGACATCGCGCACCTGGAACCTGTACGTTCCGTATCCCAGGCTGCGCGTAAGCTTCACCTCCGCCGCAGTCCACTTTCCTGGGCTTCCCGAAATGCGAAGATGCAATGCACCTCTTTCGTCCGTCCAAACGTTCGCGGGATCGAAGAAGTTTCTTGACCCAGCGCGAAACATTGGCCCGGTGCTCGTCGTCCATTCGTAACCGCCAAAGTTCAGTATCTTGGTCGACGGGAGTACCGGCGGTGCGCCTTCCCCGCTAACGACTGCCAGCGCCACCACGCCGCTACCTACGATCGGCAACGATTCAGTTTGTTCTGGCGGATTGTAGGTCGGATCAACCAGCAGAGCGGCATATTGCAATCCCAAATGGACTGAAGCTTTCCACCGGCCGTCAATTTCCATATTCGTAAACGGCTGATCTGATTGCCGGCACAGGCCCCATCGCCCGTCTGTCTTCGCGTACAACACGATTCGCTGCCCGGGTCGGGCCCCTGTGACATGACCATCGATTATGTCTGTCTTGTAGTCACGTTCGGTTATGTCTGTCTTGTAGGGACTCTCCTGATATGCGGCGGCAACCTTGCTGAAAGCAACTGTCGGAGTTGAATGTTTTGATGAAGAGTGACATCCGGTCAGCACAAAGTACGCCAACAGCACTGACAATGTTGTGGTATGTGCGAGTATGTGAAGGCGCGACACCATCGATCTCCGTTAAGATCCGAGGTAAGGCGGACAGGGCTGCACCCACCATTGCCCGCTGTGCGCATAAGTAACAATCTGCTGGTTTGGACAAGCGTTTTTTACCCGCCCAGAGATCGTGCCGACTCTTTCTCGCCCACCTTGCGCCGCCGGCGGAATATCGGTGAACTCGATCGAAGGTCCGGAATTGGCTTTATGCGACTGGCAGCTGTTCAGCGCAACGCAGAAAAGCCTCAGCACCGATCGCTGCAAGAAAACTCGGATCAATGGTCGCAGTTGCATGTGCCCCCACAATAGACTGCCGGATGCGCGAGGAGGGAGGCACCCTGCAGAGTGCATAGGCCGAAATCTTACCGCACTCAGCCCCGGTGTGCACCTTCAATGAGGTCCGGCCACTAGCATGATCATTCTTGTAGCAGACGATAACCCCTAAGCCGCGAACTCATCAGAGAGCTGCTGGAAGGATCAGGGCCAGCTGGCCCGAAAGTTCGGATTCAGCAGATCTCTTGGTATCCCACCACATTCACTGACTTACATACTCAGCGCCCTCCAGCTTTTGAAATGAACCATAATGTGGCGTTCTATTCGCATATTGATGTCGCAACCGATTGCGCCAGCATGGAGTTGCAACTCAGAAAGCAGACGCAGACGCCGCGAGCCGTTCCAGTGCGGCTGGAGCGGCCTGCTCCGCACCCTCGGAAAGGACACGATGAACAAGATGAACCGCCATGGAACCTTCGCCAACGGCAGACGCCACGCGCTTCACGCTGCCAGCACGCGCGTCTCCCACCGCAAAAATTCCTGGCACGCTTGTTTCAAGCAAAAGCGGAGATCTCTCGTGCGGCCAGTTAACTTCAGCATGGCCAGCAAGGTCAGGTCCGGTGACAATGAAGCCCCTCTTATCCAATACGAAGGAATCTTCTAACCACTGCGTGCGTGGCGCCGCTCCGGCCATTACGAACACGTGGCGGATTGGGCGGGTGACATTCACACCGAGCGAGTCATCTCGCCACTCGACGTTCTCAAGGTGACCAGCACCTCTTAGACCAGTAATTTGGGTGAGAAAGTGAATCGCGTTCCTTGGGTGCGCCTCAATCCTTCCAATTAGATATTGAGACATGGAGTCGGAGAGCCTTCGCGATCGAACGAGAAGATGCACTTTAGCCGATGACAGTGCAAGACAAACTGCTGCCTGGCCAGCCGAATTGCCTCCTCCTACGACAACAACCTCCTCAGACTCGCAGAGTTGTGCTTCCATATGAGTAGCGTTGTAATAGATGCCCCTTCCTGTGAACTGATCTGCATCCTCAACCGGCAGGCGGGCATATTGCGCACCCGTCGCGATAACAATAGTGCGTGTCTCGAATTTCAATCCCGATTCGAGAACAACTTTGTACGGTTGACGCCTGGAGTCGATATGCACCACCGATTGAGCAACCATCAATTGAGCACCGAACTTTTGCGCCTGCGCGATGAAACGGTTGGCAAGCTCCTGCCCTGAAAGCCCGGTGGGAAAACCGAGGTAGTTTTCGATCTTCGAGCTTGATCCCGCCTGCCCGCCCGGTGCGGATTTCTCGATAACGAGCGTCTTTAGACCTTCGGATGCTGCGTAGACCGCAGCTGCCAACCCAGCCGGACCTGCCCCTATCACCAAAACGTCGCGCACGCCCTTATCGGTGTTGATATTGAGATCGAGACATGCTGCCAGTTCAGCGATCGACGGGTTCCTCAACACATAGCGGTTGTTACAGTAGACGACAGGTAGCTCACTCTGTCGAACGGCGAGCTTATCCATAAGCTCGCCCGCAAAAGACTCCCTATCGATGTCAACGTACATGAAGGGGTGTGCGTTCCTCGTGAGAAATTCCCTCAACGCAAGGGTTCGTGCTGAGCTCTTACTGCCAAAGAGTACGACATTGCCTTCCCCCAACTGGATCATTTGCAAGCGACGAGCGACGAATGCCTCCATAAATACGTCGCCTAGCTCTGTGTCTTTAGCGATTAGAGAAAGGATCTTTTCACGACCAACTTCAAGTACGCTGCCGTCTTTTGATACAAGTGCCTTCAGCAGGGAGCGTTTGCCCGAAATAACGGACATTTCGCCGGTGAACTGACCAGTTTCGCGAACGGCTAGGATTTTGTCATCCTCCCCAGTCCTGCTGATTGACACGCTACCCTCGAGGACGATGAACAAGGGAACATCAGGCTGAGACGACTCGTAGAGCACCTCGCCTTTTTGGACCGAGCGCCACTGGGCGGAGGATCGTATTCGCTCGATTTGCTCTGGACTCAGCGTGGGATTGTCGCGCATCGTT
>JBEEGK010000126.1:0-3302 GCA_041166845.1 Acidobacteriaceae bacterium | reverse complement strand
CTCCTCAATATTGTCCTCCATGACTAGCGTGTCCTTGACCAGCGTCTTGATGCTCCTAACCTTCCGCTCGCACGTGGGCGAAGGAGGGCGGACAATGGAGAGCCCTCGCATTTACATCCACTAAGATCGGATCAATATGACTGATGCAATATTTTGGACCGGGCCCTCGTCCAGTCCACGCTACGCGACCCCTGCGTGTGGCTCTGGCTCATCGATTACCGTTCGCGATGTTGCAACGCTCACCTGTTTAGCGCCAATCCACCCCGTGACTTTTTGGAATTCGCGCGCAATGGATTCCGGAAGCATTTCTTCCAGCTTTCGTGATAGCCACTGTTGTAGTTCAGATTTGCGGTCCGGTGAAAGCGAAACAAAGCGAACACCGACATGCCCCGTGTCCAGCCAGCAGATTGTTGATTCTGCCACGAATGGCAGCGTGTGATCCGGTAAGGTGAAGTGAATCTGTACTCGCTCTCCGACGTCGAAAGGAACTAATGTGCTCACAGCCATTCCTCCTTCGCTTATGTTCACGCTCTGGCAGCGAACTTCGGGCATGTTTCGTCTCGCGATAGTAACTGGGTGAGAGAGGGGACACCGAAAGTACCGCCGTCGTTCTCTCAATATCAGTCCGTAAGCGGGCTTGAGTGTGCTGCGAATTGATTGCGGTGAATTAGGCCTCCAAAAGACAAAACCTGTCCTTCCGCGGACGGCAGCTATGGCGTCAACCTTATTGCCGCTTATGCCAAACGTCACCGCCGTTCGGTTGGATGCGGAACGACCCACTGCATCCAAAATCAGTCCGCACTGGTCCCCTAGCTGAAGATCAACGATGACAGTGTCGAATTTCCGACCGTTCAAAAGTCGAACCGCGCCGGTGGCCTCTCGACATATCTCGGACGAAATCGACAATTCTCGCAGAGCGAGCGTGAATTGCTGAACGGTGCCGGAATCATCGGATACCAAGAGCGCAGATGCCATTGTCATGATGGGGTAATTTCCGGGGCTCGTGCTTTACAAACGGTTCCCCTTCCTATTGACCGTACTCCTCCCGGGGCGAAAACATAGTTACCGAGGGCCAGTGCGCCCATCCAAGACCCGTCGTTAAATTACTTGGCGGCGCTGCGGCAGGAAAACCTATGAAGGGTGTCAAGAGAACAACTGCGATGAAATGCTTGGCAAGTTCGCTCGAATCACGTCAAACAGTTCGCTATTGTCCGCAGGCTTCTGGAAGAATGCAGTTGCGCCTGCCTGGAGAGCTTCTTGTTCGTTAAATTCGGGACTACGAGCGGTCAGGACGATCACTGGTATGTGTGACAAAGCAGGGCTTTCCCGGAGATGCTTCAAAACAACAAAGCCATCTCCCGCCGGCAAGCCCAAGTCGAGAATAATGAGATCCGGATGGTCTCTCTGTGCCACTGCAATCGCCGAGTCGCCATCCGCCGCCTGTAACGTCTTGTAGTGATTAGCCCTCAGGCGTATTTTCAATGCTAGCTTTAGGTCAGGGTCGTCCTCGACGATTAGAATTTTCGATTTTTCCATTTGAGAACTCCTCTAACTTGCGTCTAAAGTGCTGATCTGGTTTTGGTTCCCACACTCACACTGCAGGGTCCGCCATTCCTGGCTTGGGTACGCAGGTGAGCAACCTTGAGGCAGAAGCGTTTCCTTTGAGCTCTCGATAATTTGGTCTCCTGCAAACGTGATTTACTCATTTAGAGAAGTTGTGTCCTGAGATTTTCCCTGCACGGGGAACGGTCCACTTTGATCACAACGGACGTAATATCGTCGTCCTGGAGATCGCCCTCCACGAACGCGCGGGTCGCATGGAAGATGCCGTCCGCGATATTCGAAGCCGAATCGCCACTCTGAAGCCGAATTTGATCAAGCAAGCGCTCCGCGCCGAATTGATTACCATTCGGCGTAGTTGACTCCATGACCCCGTCCGTGAGGAAGACGGCGATCTCTCCCGGATCGAAACGTATTCCCTCTGGCAACGAATACTTGCTATTGGCAAACAGTCCGAGTGGTGGGCCCGTGCTATCTAACGTGCGCTTTAAGTCTCCCGAGTCACGGAATACAAACCCGGGAACATGGCCGGCACTGGCATATGACAACGTCCGGCGATTGGGATCCAAGCGAGCCAAAAAAAGGGTAACGAAATGACCATGTTCGAGATCTTTCACCAGCATCTGGTTCACCTGAACAAGGATTTCATCCAACTCCATCTGCATCGAGGTAAAACAGCGGACGTAAGCTCTAGTGAGTGCCATCACAAGTGCCGAACTGAAGCCATGACCTTTGGCGTCAGCAACTGCGATCACCAGTGAACCGTCGTCCATGTAGATGAAGTCGAAGGAGTCCCCTCCGGTTTCATCAGCAGGATGTGCGGACGCGCCGATGTCAAACCCTGACACTTTAGGCGCTGGTGCGTAGAAGCGTTGTTGCACAGCCCTTGCCAGTTCTAACTGGAACTCCTGCTCATCTTTCTTTTTGAGCACCGTAATGTCTTGTGACACTGAGACGAAAGTGAGCTGTCCGCCTCGATCCTGCATAGATGTTATGTTTTGTTGCGCCCAGTAGAGCTCACCAGTCTTCTTGCGGTTGATGACCATACCTTTAAAGGCGAAACCCTGGGAGATCTGCGCCCACAGTTGCCGATAAAACTCCCTATCATGGAGACCAGACTTGAGGATGCGGGGGGTCTTGCCCAAGGTTTCCTCTCTAGAGTAGCCGGTAGTCTCCTCGAAGGCTCTGTTCACATACTGTATGACTCCTTCGGGACTGGTGAGCATTATGCTGTCGGCAGTTTGTTCCATCACCCGGGAGAGGAGTAGATCCGGTTGCGGTGCCTTATGCCCTAGTTCGATAGTTTGAAACTCCGTCTGCCCCTTGCCAATCCTCTTCCCTGGGTGCGCACGCGGGTAGATCTCATTTGCTTCCAAAATTTCATCAGTTAAGCTCATGACCTTCCAGTCTTGTCGAATACTCTCCACCCACGGGCGAATGAAAAGGGGGCCCTCCTATTTCTGGGGCATCCCTCCGGTCGCTCGACCACCGCGCGTCAAGCAACGCAGGAATGCCTCAGATGCTCTTCAGGGCCTGTGACGTTAAACCCATCGTTCGCTAATGTTTTAGGCGATCTTTGCTATGGGTTTGTATGCCAATGATTGCGCTCGAGGTTTAAGCTTCTCGTTCATCTTCTGCCATGCACATGATTGCTTTCCGTCTGATTGTGAACCCAGACCGCGAAGCAAGATAGTTACTAAAGCCGCGGCGGTCCAACCTTGAATGTCACGAGTGGAAGGCTA
>JBEEGK010000125.1:0-6627 GCA_041166845.1 Acidobacteriaceae bacterium | reverse complement strand
GACACGCAGCAAGATCTCAGCGGGAACTAATGCTCCCGTAGGATTGTTCGGATTCGCCACCGCAATAAATCGTGTGCGCGTATTGATTCTCGCCAGAAGAAGTTCGGTCGGAAATCGAAAGTCTTCCGCGGGAATCGTGATCACACGCGCGCCCGTGGCTCCGGCATAAATCTCGTACATAGAGAAGGTCGGAACCACGATCAGCGCCTCGTCGCCAGGTTCAAGATAGCTTTCGCATACAAGATGAATGGCTTCGTCGGTGCCATTAGTGAGCAAAAGTTCTTCTGCATTGATATTTAGATGAGCTGCCACAGCGGCATCCATCGGGGCGCGATCGGGATAACGCGCCAGCAGCTCACCATCTAACTGGCGAAGTCGCTCCAGGACTCGAGGCGAGCAGCCAACGGTATTCTCGTTAAAATCCAACCGCAATCCTTCGCGATGTCCCAGCGGAGGATGGTAGGTTTTCAGATTTCGTACTGCCTGGCGCGCGCTAAGCACGTGCCACCCTGATGCGCACAGATTCGGCGTGCGCCCGCAAGTCCTCGGTCTCCGCGAGATATTCAATGCTGTTCGAAATTCGGCGAAGTGCAGGACGAGAGACTTCCTGAATCGTGATCAACTTAACAAAATCAAGCACACTCAATCCTCCACGAAAACGCGCGACACCTGCTGTAGGCAAAACGTGATTCGGTCCAGTTAAGTAATCGCCGGCTGCCTGGGAAGAATAGTCTCCCACGAAAATTGATCCTGCATTCTGAATAAAGGCCACATTTTTGCGGGAGACCGTGATGTGCTCAGGCGAAAGCAGATTCGCCCAATCCCGCGCCTGCGTCTCTGATTGCGCCAATAGAATCACTCCATTCCGCCGAATGGATTTGCGGGCAACTACATTGCTGCAGGAAAATTGCTCGACGTACCTGCTAACAGCTTTCGCGAGCTGCCGTGATGTCGTGATGAATACGGCTAACGTTTCGACGTCATGTTCCGCTTGCGCAACCAGGTCAGCAGCGATGAACTCCGGACGTCCGTCATCGCTGAGAATTACAGCTTCGGTAGGGCCCGCTAGAAAATCTATGGCGCAATCGAAGGAAACCAGTTTTTTCGCCGCGGTCACATACAGATTCCCCGGGCCTACGATCTTGTCCACGCGCGGAACGCTTTTCGTGCCGTAAGCCAGCGCAGTGATCGCTTGGGCTCCTCCTACTCGATAAAATTCCGTCACTCCCAGCATTCCAGCGGGAGCCAACACTTCCATGGAAGGGTTCGGAGACACCACACGAATCTGTTTTACGCCCGCGACTTGCGCTGGAATTACTGTCATCAACACTGTCGAAACCAGGGGATGACGTCCCCCGGGGACGTAGCAACCTACCGATCCCAATGGCCGCACAAGCTGCCCGACGGACAATCCTTTTCGCGTTCGTGTCCATTCGCGCGGCATCTGCCACTTGCAGAACTCGGTAATGTTTTTCGCGGCCTCACGCAATGCAGACTTGAATTCAGGGGACGCCGTCTTCCATGCGTCATGAATCTGCTGCTGGTCTACTCGCAACGATTGACCGGCTTTCAACCCATCCCAACTTTGGGCAAAACGTCGCAGTGCCTGATCGCCTCGCAACCGCACAGCGGACACAATTTTCCTTACCTGACCCTCGACCGTGCCAAGTTGCGACCCGCGTGCTGCCAGCTCCCGAACTCTTTTTTCTGCGTCGGCCGCCGTTAATATCCGCATCACATGACCACCTTGTTCAGCGGATATTCCACAATTCCCTGAGCATTCGCCTGCTTTAAGCGCGGGATGACATCCCACGCTGTCGCCGCCTCTATAACGGTGTTGACCGCCAGCCATTCCGGGTCGCTTAAGGTGGATATGGTTGGCCGCTTCAGTGCGGGCAACACGTTGAGGACCGCGTTCAGATCGTCCTTCCGCACATTCAACATCAGCCCAACGCGTTCTTTCGCCTCCATGGCTCCACGCAGCATCAGGGCCAGATTTTCAATTTTTCGACGCTTCTCACAGTTTGCCCACGCCGCCTTATTCGCAATAATCTGCGTATTGGATTCCAGAACGGTTTCGAGAATTCGCAGATGATTGGCGCGCAGGGAACTGCCGGTTTCGGTGACTTCGACAATCGCGTCTGCCAGCGTGGGAGGCTTGATTTCGGTTGCGCCCCATGAGAACTCAACACGCACATCAATATTTCGGTCCTGAAAATATTTTTTCGTTACGCTTACTAACTCGGTGGCGATAGTGCATCCAGACAAATCTGCTGGACGCTCAAAGCGAGATTCTTCGGGTACCGCCAATACCCACCTCACTTTCTCCCGGCTCTGCTTGGCATAAACCAGATCGGCGACCGATTCCACTTCTAGTCCACTCTCGACCACCCAGTCGTAGCCGGTGAGTCCGGCGTCGAGCGCTCCATGCTCCACGTAGCGCGTCATCTCTTGTGCACGAATGAGCATGCACTCTATTTCCGGATCAGCGGTGGCCGCAAAATACGAGCGCGAAGTGGTATGGATCTGTAGGCCGGCTTGCGAGAACAGTTGTAAGGTGGCCTCTTGCAGGCTGCCTTTGGGAATGCCGAGGCGAAGCTTCATCTGTCACGCTCGCTTCGTAATCCGCTCTCAGCGCTCGCCGCCGTGTCGCTCGACAAAGAAATATCGCGCGTGAAACAGGAGCGAGTTCCCTCGTGGCACACCAGTCCTTCGCCCTCAACGCTGACTTTCAGCAGCAGCGTATCGCGATCACAATCTGTACTTGCGGAGACGACTTTCAGACGGTTGCCTGAGCTTTCCCCTTTGGTCCACAGCTGGTTGCGAGTCCGGCTGAAGAACGTAACATAGCCCCCAGCGAGTGTGCGCTGCCAGGCTTCGCGATTCATGAACCCGAGCATCAACACGTCCCCATTGGCCGCGTCCTGCACAATTGCGGGAATTAGGCTGAGCATCTTTTCGAAGTCAATTTCCAAAACTTCGGCGTAATTGGATAGCGGAATTGTCATATATTTGCGTGTCCCACAAACAAAAAGCCCGCTGGGCGATGTCGCTTCAGCGGGCCGGATTCTGTGATTGCTGTTTACTTTTTGGCTCAGCTACACAGCTCCACCCCGCATGCGATGAGCATGATGAGGGTGGCGATGGTGATTGAGTCGGAGAGACAACATGTTGCATAGACACTATGGCAGCAGGGAATAAGTGTCAACGGTTTGGACTCCGCAAATACCTGATTCGGAAGATCACAATTTTGGATGGAAAGAATCCGGCGCGTCTTGCGGCGCAGACCTTATTTGCATTCTTCATGTAAAATTGAGGACGACGAGTTGGAGGACGACGACAATCGGTTCGACACCTTGCCTCAGCGGCCCGTTCCAGCCGAGTAACTTCAAATTTAAAGTATTGTGATTTTCGGAACCCCTGGCCTTCCGGTCGGGTGGTTCTGCGAGGAGATTGAAATGGCAAAGATTGCAAAGACCGCAGACCGCAAGAAGGTGATGGACACTTCCAAGAGCACCGACTGCCCCAAGTGCAGCAAGCCCACGCGCATCGTGAAACGTGTGAAGGACCGCGAGCGCGGAACTCCAGGAGGGATATTTATCTCCTGCTCAGCCTGTGACTTTTACGAGAAGCTTTAGCCGCGAATTTGGCGCGAGTTATGCCGATTTTGAGCCTAACGCTACCGCATCCAGTTGCTCGAGTATGGATTGTGCCGCCGCCGCAGGATCGGGCGCAGCAGTGATTGGACGACCTACCACGATGTGGCTTGCTCCCGCAGCAATCGCCTGTGCCGGAGTGACAACCCGCGCTTGATCGCCATGCTCGGCCCCAGCGGGTCGAACTCCCGGAGTTACCACCAGGAATTCACCCCCGAACTGTGATCGTATTGCGGAAGCCTCCTGCGCCGAGGCGACAAGCCCTCCGCAATCTTCTTTCAAAGCGAGACCACTCAGCCGCAAGACTTCATTCAGGACCGTCGCCTGCACTCCCACCTGTTCGAGTTCGGCGTCGTCCATGCTGGTCAGCACCGTCACTGCTAAAAGCTTCATGGCAGGATTCGTCTGTCGCGCCGCTTCGGCGGCCGCCCGCATCATCTTGCCGCCACCGAAAGCGTGGATAGTGAGCATGCTTACTCCCAGCCGCCCGGCGTCCGCGACGGCGGAAGCAACTGTATTTGGGATGTCGTGATATTTCAGATCGAGAAAGACACGTTGTCCAGCAGCAACCAGATCTCGCACAAACTGTGGTCCGACGGCAGTAAACAGTTGCATGCCGATTTTGTAGATTGAGGCGGAATCGCCGACCTGGTCCACGATCTTTCGGGCTGCGGCAGCCGACGAAACGTCGAGGGCCACAATCAAGCGCTCGCGAGGATTCATCAGGCGCGAGGGATCAACAGGTTGCATAGGCTCACAAATTTAGCAGGTTGGGGGAGTAGAGCGAAAGCCAACAGCGCGAGTCAATCCGGTGGGTTCTGGGACAGAGCATAAATGCTTAAGGAATAGTTCACAAAGAACGGACACAAAGCAGACTTCTAATTCCCCTGAATGTCGCCGCGCTTTATGCCTTCGGACGTGGGAATACCACTCAAGATCTTCAGAAGATTGACTCTGGCGTTCTTAAGTCGGCCGAGCGTGTCGGCGGGGAGCGCGTAGTCGTTCCACAAATAAATCTCGCTCATTACCTGGAGTGCGGCTCTCAGAGCCCGCTTGTCTTGGGCGCAAATTATATTTACTGCCGCTTCAAACGTGGGGTTGGACATCTTGTCTAGGAACGTGTCGAAGGACATTTTTCAATCTCGTCCTCCGACATTGATACATCCACTTGGCGCGCGGTGATGGTATGGAAATCATTATCACAGGGTACGAAAGTAACCCAAGAGTAATCAGCCCGCGAGGATTGATCATCCTCGCGGGTCATGAATTTTATTTGAAGGATCCTACTGGAGCTTAGCGCTGATAAGAGGCCGGGCGATAAAGCGTCGGGGGAACCATTGCAGCGGTGTTCTGGGGATGAACCACGTCTATCCGCACCTTCTGAAGCCCCTTGTCCTTGAAATCTAGGCTTCGGGCAGCGTTGTAGGAGAGGTCAATAATTCGGCCAGAAACATACGGTCCGCGATCGTTGATGCGGACTACAACTGATCTTCGGTTTTCCAAATTGGTCACACGGACAAACGTGCCTAAAGGCAGCGTCCGATGCGCTGCCGTCATATCGTACATGTCGTAGTTCTCGCCGTTGGCCGTCTCCCGGCCCTGAAAGTAAGCACCGTACCAGGACGCTGTTCCAGCCTGGTAAGCGCGCGGCTCTTTGTGAGTTGCCGCCGGTAACCGTCCGGCCTGTAACTTGTGGTGTTGATCTGCTTTGTCTGGCCCTTGCGCCGCTCCTAAAGCTACCAAAAGCAGCATCGCCAGACTCTGGGCTAATCGTCGCATTTTCAGTCACCTCGAAATTAAAATTTCTTTTCCGGTGCTGCAGCGAGCCTCAATCGCTCTTAAAATGCTATGGTCTGGAGGCCGATGGGTCAATCCCAAAAACCCTGTAGAAAGGTAACCTCGTAGTTAGAGATAGCTTACGTAACGTCCTGTAGATTGTGAGCGATAGTGCGAATAGCGCTGTGACGACAGCGACTTAACTGTTGACTAAGAGGTAAATAACCAAAAAAACCGCCATCATGAAAAATATACTCGGCCATTGTTTTCAATAGATTACAGTGCAGTTAGAGCCCTATGTCTGACACTCAACCCGTTGTTTTGACCATTGCAGGATTTGACCCCTCCTCCGGGGCCGGCGTCACCGCAGATCTAAAGACTATGGCCGCCCACAACTGCTACGGGGTGGCCTGCATAACCGCTCTGACAGTGCAGTCCACCAAGGGCGTGTTGCGGGTAGAAACCGTGCAAGCCGGGCTGATTACGGAGACACTGCTAGAACTGACCGCCGATTTTGAGATTGCCGCCGTTCATATCGGCGCTCTCGGGTCGGCAAACGCTACCGAGGCGATAGCGGACTTCCTGACGTCGTCCAAACTCCCGAACGTGGTCCTAGATCCAATTTTAAAGTCCTCTTCGGGCGCCAGTTTACTAGACGTCCGCGGGGTGAAGGTAATGAAGCAGCGGCTGCTTCCAGTTGCGACTGTCGTGACTCCGAATATTGAGGAAGCGGCGCTGCTCACCGGACTCTTAGTTACCAATTTGGATGAAATGAGGGCGGCAGCATCGGAACTTCACGGAATGGGATGTGAAGCGGTCGTTGTGACAGGCGGACATCTCGACCGTGCAATTGACTTATTGAGTTTTCAAAGCTCACGTGGCACCCAGCAGGAAGTTTTTAAAGCGCCCCGTCAGCGGTCCTCTTCAACACACGGCACTGGGTGCGCATTCTCCACTGCGATGGCGTGCCACCTTGCCCACGGACGGGGACTTCCTGAGGCAGTTTTGCTGGCCAAGGCCTACGTTTCAGCGGCAATTGCAAATGCTCGTCCTCTTGGCCACGGCACTGGCCCGGTCAATCATCTCTATCGCATGAATCGGGAGCGTAGGCCGGTCAGTCCGGAGTTTGAAAAAACGCACTAAGGATTAGAAGAGCTTGTAATCGGCTTTATGACAAAAGGCCGGTTCTGGCGGA
>JBEEGK010000124.1:0-3510 GCA_041166845.1 Acidobacteriaceae bacterium | reverse complement strand
GAGATCCGCCGGCGGCCGATCGTTATACCGAAGCCAAGCTGACCCGCGTGTCGAGTGCGTTGCTGGAAGATTTAGATAAAGAGACCGTAGACTTCCGTCCCAACTACGACGGGAACGAAATCGAGCCTGACGTACTGCCGACGCGAATCCCGAATCTGCTGGTAAATGGATCGAACGGAATCGCAGTGGGAATGGCGACCAACATTCCTCCGCACAACCTGACGGAAATTGTGGATGCAACAATTACGCTCGTCAGCAATCCGACTGCACAGTTACCCGAGATTTTGAAAATCGTAAAGGGACCGGATTTCCCCACGGCGGGAATTATCCACGGCAAAGCTGGAATCTTCGAGGCTTACCGCACCGGCCGCGGGCGCTTCATGATGCGCGCCAAGGCTGGCATTGAGACTTTCAACAAAGACCGCGAGGCGATCGTCGTCACCGAGATCCCTTACCAGGTCAATAAATCCCGCTTGATTGAACGCATCGCGCAACTCGTGAACGACAAGATCGTGGACGACATTACCGACCTTCGCGATGAGAGCGATCGCGACGGCATGCGCATTGTCATCGAGCTCAAGCGCGGAGCCGAGCCCCAAATCGTGTTGAACCAGTTATTCAAGCACACTTCGATGCAGGAAGGTTTCAGCATGATCTTCCTGGCGGTTGTGAACGGACAGCCCAAGGAGATGGGGCTGATCCAGGCGCTCCAGCATTTCATTGCGCACCGCGTGGATGTTGTCCGCCGCCGCACTGCATTCTTGTTGGCCAAAGCGAAAGACCGCGAGCATATTCTCGAGGGATACCTAACTGCACTTGATCACCTCGACAATGTGATTACGATTATTCGAGGAAGCGCCAATCGCTCCGACGCACGCGATAATTTGATCGCGTACTTCGCCGGGAAAAAGATAGACATCAACACCAGCGGAAAGGCGCCGAAGCTCAGTCCGGAAAAGCCGTTCACCGCGATTCAAGCGGACGCAATTCTCGAATTGCAACTGCATCGCCTGACTCGTCTATCCATTGACGAAATCAATAAAGAATTGAAACTCACGCGCGACAACATCGCGGAGTTCGAATCGATTCTGGGTTCGGAGAAGAAACTGCGTGCCGTCATTATCAAAGAGCTCGAAGAAGTCAGAAAACTCTATGGAGACGAGCGTCGCACAGTCATCGAAGATGAAGCCGCCGAGATCAGCCTGGAAGACCTCATAGCTGACGAGCCTATGGCCGTCACGGTCAGCCACACCGGCTATCTGAAGCGGACGGCGATCTCTACTTACCGCAACCAGCGCCGCGGAGGCACTGGCCGCATGGGTATGAAGACGCGCGACGAAGATTTCGTCGAGCATCTTTTCATTGCGTCCACGCACGCCTACATTTTGATCTTTACGAATAGGGGACGCGTTTACTGGCTGAAGGTCTACGAAATTCCCGACGTGGGCGCTGCCGGCAAAGGCAAGCACGTTGGCAATCTTGTAGGACTGCAACCTGGCGAGACGGTTCGAACCATGCTGGGTGTCCGCAAGCTCGAAGAAGAAAATCGCTACATCTTCTTCGCTACCCGCAATGGCACTGTCAAAAAAACCGAGCTAAAGGATTTTTCACACGTGCGCTCGATGGGAATCATCGCCATCAGCATTGACGAGGGCGATGAACTGGTGGCCGCCCGGGTCACCGACGGACAGGAGATCGTTTTCCTGGCGTCGCACGACGGACAAGCCATTCGCTTCGACGAAAATGACGTTCGCTCCATGGGCCGCAATGCCACCGGAGTGCGGGGCATGAAGCTCGACAAGGGGGACTACATCGTTGGCATGGCGACCACCATTAAGCCGGGCGTCAAGAAGGACAAGGTTGAGGGCGAAGTGGAAGACGTCGCCAAAAAGGGCTCGCTCATTCTCTCCGTCACCGAAAATGGATACGGCAAGCGGACTGCCGCGGAAGAATACCGTCTGCAGAACCGCGGCGGTTCGGGCGTGATCAACGTCAAGACCACTGAGCGTAATGGCAAAGTTGTAGGCATCTCGCAGGTCGCGGACGACTCCGAAGTCATGCTGATTAGCCAGTACGGCAAGATCATACGGATCGAGTCGAAATTCATCCGCGAGTCAGGACGTTCGGCCCAAGGGGTTCGCCTTCTCAACATCGAAGCGGGAGACCGGGTAGCGGCGGCAGTAGTCATTCCTCCAGGTGAAGAGCCTGTGAATGGCGGCGGAGGGTTGATTCAGTAGATCGCAATGCAAAAGCGGGCCCCCTGACTTCACTCAATGGAAGCGTGGCGATAAGTTTCAAGCGACATCTAATGATGTCTAAGGTGCTCAATCCATAACCCGCAAGACAACCCATCACTGCAATACCGAGCGTGCCTGCAGAAGTGCGTTGTTCAGGTCTTGTTTTTGTTCCAGAACTCGTTTTGCGTTCGGGATCACGTTTGCAAGTTCCCGTGGGGAGCCTTTAACCGCTTGATCTAGCGCAGGCAGTTTGGACTCATCGTTGAGAGCAGCAACGTATGAGGAAATAATTCGTGTCAGAGCTGCAGACGTCGGCGATTTTCCTCGGTAATCTCCGCGTAGGGCTTCTAGATCGCGCTTTGCTGCCATAGGCCAGTCAAGTCCTTTCGCTACTTGCGCCACAGCTGTTTGCAGGTTTGATCGCTGGCCGGCGGATAGCTGTTCTAAGCGCAGCGCGTCGGCGATGGCCCTGAGGTGACTCGTCATAAGGTCTTTTGCGATTAGCATGGCAAAGAGTGATCCGCCGTTTCCTACGTCGTGCGAAAACCGCAGGCCGGCCGCCAGAGCGCGAACCGCCCCATCCTTATCACCCGTTTTAAGCAGGTGAAAGATATAAAGAACATTGAGCCGCCCAAGAACCAATGCCTTTCTGGCATAGTCTACTGGCACGTCCTGTCCGAGCCCATAATCGAGCCCCCAATCACAGCTCGGAAGAGACACCGCGCGAGCCATGATTTCAAGAGCCAATGTGTTTTTCTCAAACAGATTCTTGTATTTCGAATCGTCGTATGGCGCTGTACCGGCGAGGATCGCATTGAGTTCTTTCGCTTGCTGGTCCGTGATGCCGGAATCCTGGATCTCCGAGAATGCCGACCAGTAACGCAAAGCTGCATTCCCCGTTACGGGCGCATTCCGCTGAGCCAAAGCCGAACCGGCTGATAGCGACGCGATCACAATCATCGAAGAAAGCGTTTTGAAAATTTTCATAGCCTTATTTTCTCCTTGCCTAACACATCGACCGCGCTCCGCCTGCCTTGCGGAAGTGGGCTGGTCTGGGAACGAAACGCCAGGCCGTCAACGGCTTCCTCAAACGATGGCGCTGTCGCGAACCAAGCATTGGCGCTTCGAATGGTTAGTGGCTCCGACGGTGCGCGCCTCTCGGCAGATGCGGCGTTGCCAGCGATATTTGAAACAACAACTCCACTACTACGAATATGCAAAATGACCGCCCCCATAACGAGCGTAGCTGCGACTGCGGCCAGCCAAATGCCAA
>JBEEGK010000123.1:0-2515 GCA_041166845.1 Acidobacteriaceae bacterium | reverse complement strand
AGTCCGCCCAGTTCTTCACTTCCAAAAAGCGCGAAGATTACGGTGCGCCGCGGCCTGGCGCCTTTCCCTAGTACACGTGCAAGTTCCAGCGTTGCCGCTGTTCCAGAGGCGTCGTCGTCCGCGCCGTTGTAAATATCGTCGCCTTTCACAGGGGTTCCGATGCCGAGGTGATCGAGGTGCGCCGAGAGTAGAACGGCGCTCTTACGTAGAACGGGATCTCGTCCTCGCAAGATGCCGACGGCATTCCATGTGAATCCTTTTTCTTCCGTCGAGAGCGCTTCGAATCGCACTGTCGCTCCCTCAGGAGTGGCTTCTAATACCCGAAGCGCCTCCGCGTTCAGCGACAAAACATTGAAGTCTCCTCCCAAACCACGTGCCTCTCCCGAGAGTCGTGCGGGCGTTTCGGGCATCTTTTTGCCGGCCTCTTCGAAGTGTTGGGTGGTGGGATGGCTGGAAAGCACCAGCGCAGCAACCGCGCCCCCGGAGGCTGCGGCGAAAGCAGCCTGTTTCAAATTATCTTTACCTTTACCATCTCCGTTACTTCCGGTTACCAACACCACGGCCCCTGGCTTGATCTTGGAACTCGTGCTGCCTGCCACGATCTTTTGTAGAGGTCCAGAAAAAGCCGTTTGCTTCAGGTAGCTGACCAGAAATTCTTTGCCATAGGTCCATGTTGTTGGCGCAGCTTGAGCTGAAGAAGCGTCAGCGGACGTAACTGTCAAGGTTGGTGGAGAAGTGATTTTGGCCCCGACAGTCTGGACGCGCTGTAGGAAGGTTCCGTCATCTCCGGCTGGCTCAATTCCGTACTGCCGCAGCTGCGCTGCCACGTAGGTTGCAGCCAAGAGCTCGTCATGCGTGGCGCTGCCACGGCCTTGCAGCGCGTCGGACGCGAGAAATTCTTCATGCGCGCGGATGCATCGAGCACACAGCTGCGGGGCGCTGAGAGGCTGTGCAGAAGCAGGGTTTTCTGCCGGAGACGCTTTGGAAGTCGCCACTTGGGTAAATGCTGAAGCGACTAACAATATGCAAATAGAGAGTAGGGAAACCAGAAGCCTTTTCATGGTGTCCCGTGAGACTACCAGAAAGCGAATGGCGGTTGTCCCACGCAAGATTTATCGGAATGCGAACGCTCCTCTCATTAACTTCTGGCAGCGCACTCGGCACGGTTGGCGTTCAAAGCCGACCGTAGAGTACCGAAAATAATACCGCAGGGGAAACGAGCTTGGATTTCACTAGCTTCGATCAGATATTGGACGCGACGTCGAGGGACTTGACGATTATTCTATTGAAAAAAGTGGGATGATGGCTTCAACCAGGGTTCCCGGTTCAGCTCGCAGGATGTTTACCTCCCCACCCAACTGCTTTACTCGTTCCTTCAAACCGCCAATTCCGGCACCCGTAGATATTCTTAAACTGCCCGTGGCTTGATCAAAGGGCATGCCAATGCCGAAATCGCGGATTCTGACAAATATTCGATTCTGGTTGCTGATGAATCTCAATGCGGGCATCGCGACTCTTAGAATGGCGTTGAACATTGATTAGTGCCTCCTGAATGATACGAAAAATAGACATCTCAATATCGGAGGACAGCCGCGGGAATGTAATCGGTTTGAACTCAAAAGTGACCTGCAAGCTACTCCTCCTCTGGAGCCCGTCAATATACAAATGCAAAGCCGGGAGCAAGCCTGATTCATCGAGAAGCGGAGGATGCAGCAGGTAGGAGAGGTTCCGCACTTTTGCCAAAGCATTCTCGGTCAATTTGATGGCTTCGGCACGGGAGGCAAACTGTTGCGATGTGTCCAGATTCATCTTCAAGGCAACCAGTTCCTGTCCCAGGTCGTCATGTAAATCGCGAGCAATGCGACGACGCTCCTCGTCCTGAAGGCGCACCAACTGACCGGACAAACGTTGTAATTCAAGGCTCCTGAGCTCCAGTTGAGTACGCGATTCTGTTAACTGGGCCATTCGGCCTCGAAGTTCTTTGTTCAACTCCTTTGTTCAACTCCTGTCCGTTCTTCGAGTGTCCTGCGCTCAGTCAGGTCGCAAGTCACTTTCGAGAAACCGCGCAATTCGCCCTCATTGGAACGAAGAGGAGTGATGACAACCGACGCCCAGAATGTTGTACCGTCTTTCCTCACGCGCCAGCCTTCGTCCATGAAGCGTCCCGTTGATTTGGCGAGTTCCAGTTCTCGCTTAGGCCAGCCGCTTTCCCGCGACTCGTTTGAATAGAATCGCTCGAAGGTTTCACCGATGATTTCAGACGCCTTGTAGCCCTTAATCCGCTCTGCCCCTAAGTTCCACGTCATGATCTTGCCTTCGGGATTCAGAAGGACGATGGCGTAATCCTGAACACTCTCAACGAGAAGGCGGAAAATCTCGTCAGATTGGCCCTTTATTTTGTTACCGTCGCTTGCGCCTTTTGCTGATTCAGTTTCGTTTTTAGACATCGGGGCTCAATTCTAGCTCAGAAAGCCGGAGCCAGAGTGATAACGCCGGTTAACGACCGTTATAATTA
>JBEEGK010000122.1:0-4357 GCA_041166845.1 Acidobacteriaceae bacterium | reverse complement strand
GTGCGGCTCATTTGCGAATCCTGCCGCTCGGTGGTGACTTATTCTCCAGAAGTGCTGGAGGCGAGTGGTCTTGATCCCGAGCAATGGTCGAAAGTTTCGTTTTACGAAGGACTCGGCTGCATCGAATGTGCCGGCACCGGGTTCCGCGGGCGGACTGCCATCCACGAGTTGCTGGATCTAAGCGACCGCATTCGCGAGATGATTCTTCTGAAGAAGCCGACCTCGGAAATCCGTCGCGCGGCCCGCGAAGAAGGTATGCGGTTTCTGCGCGAATCTGCTCTGGACAAAGTACGTCTCGGTATGACTACTCTGAAAGAGATCAACAAAGTCACGTTTATAGAGAATATGAGGTAGGATTTCACTTCACCAGCTTAAAACTGATCGGGTGCCCTTCAGGATATTGCATTACGAGACCGACAGGGTGTTATCTGTAGAGGTCGTTGATCAGAGTTCCTGGTTTGAAGTCGCTTCCAGCATGAGCATCCCCCATTCCAAACCGAGATTAGCTTGCGAAATTGCTGCGGACCGCATCATCGCAGGGCGCGTTGCGGACAATGGCGCGTCGGTCGAGGCCTTCGCGTCACGCGAGTTGTCACCCGGCAGCGTGGTTCCGGACCTGATCGAATCCAATCTAAAGCAGCGCGACGCAGTATCGGGTTCCATCCGCGAAACTCTGGCAGGCGTGGGCGGACGCTCGCACGATGTTATCGCGGTGTTGCCGGATGCCTCGGTGCGCGTGGTGTTACTCGACTTTGAAACCTTGCCGCCGAAGCGCGAAGAGGCTGAGGGTGTAGTACGGTTCCGGCTCAAAAAATCGCTTCCCTTCGATGTGGATAAGGCCAAGATTTCTTATCACGCGCAATCTTCCACCGGCGGACTCAAGGTTGTTGCGGCGGTCGCTTTGAACAGCGTAGTTGAGGAATATGAATCGGTCTTCCGCGATGCCGGGTACAGTCCTGGGATCGTTATGCCATCCATGCTGGCCGCTATCGGCGCCGCTGACGCAAACAAGCCCACCCTGGTCGTCAAGGTGGACGCGCGCACGACCAGCATCGCCATTCTTGATAAACAACAACTGCTGCTGTTCCGCACCCTCGAAAACACCCGGGGAGTTTCCATCAGCGGAGAGCAACTGGCGGAAGAAGTTTATCCCTCAGTAGTATTTTTTCAGGACACTTACAATCTGAATATTGCTCAAATTTTTGTGGCGGGGCTATCGGAATCCGTAGGCGCGGGCCCGGCGCTAAAAGCTCAGTCTGGCGCCGAAGTGACTGACCTCATTCATGCTACACACGTAGGCAATGGCGCCGGGACGGTGCCGCGGTGGAGAATGTCAGGAGTAGTCGGGGCTTTGATTTCGTAATTTAATTTTGAATGCGCGTTGACATCAATCTCGCGAGTCATCCTTATGAGGACCAGAGCAAATTCTGGGCCCGCTGGGGCGGTGGTTTGGCTGCCCTCGGCGCGGTGACACTCGTCCTGCTTTACTTTGTATTTGTGGGATGGTTGAGTGCTCGCAACGATCGGGCTTTGATCCGCGAGCGCGAAGCTCAGATCGCCGACCGCGAACAGGAGAGGGCGCACGCTGAGGCGGTGCTCAATCTTCCGGAAAACAGCAGTACTCGTGACCGCTCGCAATTTCTCAATGACTTATTTCAACGCAAAGCTTTTTCCTGGACCCAGGTTTTCGAAGAGATGGAGCGCATGATGCCGCCGCGTCTGCACGTGGTTTCTATCCAGCCTGCGCTCGAAGCGGGTAATGAATTGAAAATCAAGCTGGTGGTCGTAGGAGATTCTCGAATACGCGCTCTGGATTTGGTGCAGAAAATGGAAACATCGCAGCGTTTTCGCCAGACCCAAATTGACCAGGAACGGACTGAGGGCAGTCAGGCTAGCGGTAATGTGCAGTTCGATATCAGCGCTCTATACATTCCGGAGGGGGAGGACGCGCCGACGCGCACGCCCCGATAAATGGCCGACCTGACCCAGACTCGAAATCGACTGAAGATTGGCATCGCGGCCCTGGCAGCGCTAGATCTCATCGCGCTCGTGTTGCTGTTTTCTCCCCTGGTCGGATCGCAGCGCTCCCGCGCGCAGGAACTAGACCAACTCTGGCAGCAATTGCAGGTCAAAACTCGGGAAGTGGAACCGCTCCGTGGACTGGACAAGAAAATTCCTGACGCGCGCCAACAGATCCAAAAGTTTTATGACGAGCGCCTCACTGCCCAAGGATCGGTAGTTTCCGGCGAGCTGGGAAAACTTGCCTCGGAAAACGGCGTGAAAATTACCGACATGAAATACGGCCGGGGCGACAACGGACGGAGCAGAAATCCGGACGAAAAAGATCCCGCCACGGTGGGTCTGAACCGCATGGTGGTCGAAGCCGATCTGACCGGAGGCTATCTCCAGATCATGCGTTTCGTTAACGCTCTGGAGCGCAATCGCTTATTTTTTCTGGTGGATAGTGTGGAACTGGGCAGCGAACAGGGTGGCGTAGTGAAATTGCAGATGAAACTGGAAACCTATTTGAAGACGGGTGTGTAAACGTGAAGCTGGGCGCTGAAAATCGGAAGATGACATATGCGGCGATTGGCTTGATGGCGCTGGCGGTCCTGCTCGTCGCTCGCTGGCTGTACAGTATGAGCGATACCACGTCCGCTTCGGCCCGCCCACCCGCAACAGTTGCCAGTGCACCTTCTCCGGTTCCAGCCACGGCTACGAGAACACGTACAGGCAAAAAGGTGAGGCCCCCGCGCTCGCTCGATCCCACCTTGCGTTACGATTTTTTAAAGTCGAGTGAAGATACGATTTATACGGGACACGGCAGAAATATTTTCCAGGCCCAGATGGATATTCCGAAACCGATCAAGATGTCCAAGCCGATTCCGGTCCAACTGCCACCGCCCGGCCCCGCTCCTCCGCCGCCCATCAATCTGAAGTTTTTCGGATTCGCCAACAAGCCGGGCCAGCCCAAGAAAATTTTCCTGTCACAGGGTGAAGATGTGTTCATTGCCGGTGAAGGTGACATTGTGGATCGGAGATACAGAGTGTTGCGCATCTCTCCCGCATCGGTTGAAGTGGAAGATGTGCTGAACAATAACCGTCAAAGCATCCCCCTCACGCAGGGGTAGGCATTTCGAAAAAACGTTACAGTTTTCGAACGAGCGAGATTTTCTGTGATTAGCCTGCGACATATTCGATCTGCGGAACGAGCAAGCCCAACGACTTCCTCGAGGCGCACTGAGCAAGGTTACATCCTGCTGACCATGATCCTGTTTGTCGCGCTGCTGGCCATTGCAGCCGCCGCCATCGCGCCTGCGATCGTATTTCAGGCCAAGCGGGACCGCGAAGAAGAACTCATTCATCGCGGAGTGCAATATTCCCGCGCGATGCGGGCCTATTACAAGAAATTGGGGCGCTATCCAACCCGGATTGAAGATCTCGAAAGCACGAGCAATCTGCGCTTCCTGCGCAAACGCTACAAGGACCCAGTGACCGGGCAGGACTTCAAACTTCTGCGCCAGCAGGATGTGCAGCTGGCTTTCAGTACCGGCGCCGCAGGACTGGCGGGTGCCGCAGCTTTGGGTCAAGGGTTAAATTCGGCTGCGCAAAAGGTAAACGGACAAGCTGCACTGCTTGCCGCCGCATCCCAAATGCAAGGCGGCTCTCCGGCTGCCGCACAACCGGGCGTTAACGTGAATGCTGACACGCAATTGGAGCCCGGTGATACGGGCGACGGGCAAGCCAACGCCCAGCAGAATTCTGGTCAGACTGGCGGCGCTCAAGCTCCTGGATCAAATTCTGGCGGGCCAAACCCCGGGAGCTCAAATCAACCGGCTGGATTTGGTTCCGGCAACGCGACTTACGGAGGCGGCGCTATCGTCGGCGTTGCCAGCACCAGCAAACTTGCCAGCATCCGCAGTTTCAATAAAAAAGATCATTACAATCAGTGGCAATTTATCTACGATCCCACGACTGATCGTGGAGGCTTGGTGATGACTCCAAACCAACCGCCATTGCAGAATGCCGTCGCTCCGGCTGGACAACAGCAACAGCCCGGAATCCCGACTCCGATCGAAGGTGCCAGCAAACCTCAGTCGCCGGGCCTCCAGGCGCAACCTCCCGATCAGAACAATCAACAGTCGCAGTAACGTGCGACTGAACTAGAATTTTTCAACTTGCGATATTGAAATTCCTCTCCTGAATCTTTCTGTCCTCTTCGCACATCCGATTGAGCTGACAACCGCATCTCCAATTTGCATAAAACGACAGGGGGCAGCGGCACGGTCTGGCATAAATTGATAAACTGCGAGAGGAAATCGTCTAGACTGCGGCAATATTCCCGGAAAGAATCAAC
>JBEEGK010000121.1:0-17208 GCA_041166845.1 Acidobacteriaceae bacterium | reverse complement strand
ATCGGAGCAACGAAAGTAGTTTGGCAGGGAGCCGGGGCTGAGGACGCGGCAATCAAAACTCCCAAAAGAAGTGATCCATGAATCTTGATTCCTTTTCGTCGCAAGATCGGGCTCCTGAAGTTGGCATTAAACTCGTCAGCCTTGGATGCAGATTGCAGACGAAAGGTAATTCAGTTTTTGAGAGTAATTGGGGGACAAAATCCCTTGTAGAATCAAGATCATGCTGAGGAAGAATGCCTGAGGCCCTCCCGCGCTGGCTGACTATTCTCAATCAAGAAGTGGTCAACTGCGCGCGCTGCCCAAGACTGGTGGAGTATCGCGAGCGGATCGCGCGCGAGAAGCGGCGCGCTTACCTCGACTGCGAATATTGGGGGAAGCCGGTTCCAGGCTTCGGTGACCCTACCGCGCGCGTGCTAGTGTTGGGACTTGCCCCAGGCGCGCACGGTTCGAATCGGACGGGACGTCCGTTTACCGGGGACGCATCCGGAAAGTTTATGTACCCGATATTGTATGAGACCGGTTTCGCCAATCAGCCCACGGCAATCGACCGCGGCGACGGGCTGGAGTTGAAGGATTTATACATTACGGCTGCGGCCCGGTGTGCGCCTCCCGACAACAAACCGTTACCGCAAGAGCTCGCCAACTGCGCGCCTTATCTCGATCGCGAATTCGAAGGATTGAAAAATTTGCGAGTAGTCGTTGTGTTAGGCAGAATCGCCTTCGATGCATATCTGAATTATCTCAAGCGCCGTGGACAGCTTTCCCGTCGCAGTGCGTACGTCTTCAGTCACGAAGCGCGATACGAGATGCCTGACGGCAAGGTCTTGCTGGCGTCTTACCATCCTTCGAATCAGAACACGCAAACGGGCAAACTGACGCGAGAGATGTTTGTGAAAATCTTCCAAGAAGCTGCCAATTTAGCCGGAAGGGAGTAGTCTCTTGTTCGTTTTAAAACCCCACGAAAACCGGTTCCGGTTCGAGGCGGACTCCCCAGATTTCTTCTACCCGGTGTTGAATTTGATCTTTCAACGCAAGTACTTCACTGGCGGTTGCAGAGCCTCGATTCACGATGGCGAGAGCATGCTTGCGTGAAATGCCGACGCTGCCGGTGCCGTATCCCTTGCTGAATCCGGAATGCTCAACCAGCCACGCCGCGGATACCTTTCTCTGCGCATCCAGTGCGGGATAGCTCGGCACTTGCATGTAACGTGAGGCAGCACGTTGCGTCAAATCTTCATATTGCTCTGCACTGAGCACGGGATTCTTGAAAAACGATCCTGCGCTGCGGCAGTCATCGTCTCCGGGTTTTATCAGCATGGCTTTTGTAGAGCGTATCTGACGGACCGCTTCGCGGGTGTCGGCCAGAGTAGGATACTGGCTCCATCCAGCAAAATATTTTTTTAGGTCGGCATATGCGATGTAAGGCTCGCCGCCAATTTTGAGAGCGTAGTTCACCTGGAGAATAATGTATCGCCCCCGCTCGGTGGTGTTGAAGATGCTGGTCCGATAATTGAAGCGGCAGTCTTCCTTGAAGAGCTCCCGCTCTTGATCGTCTTTTAGATCGAGAACCTGAACGGATTCGACGGAGTTCGCGACTTCTTGTCCGTAGGCGCCGACGTTTTGCACCGGGGTGCCGCCAACATTTCCGGGAATGCCGCTCAGGCATTCGATGCCTGCGCAGTTATGGGCCACGGCCAACGCAACAAATTTGTCCCAGTCCTCGCCTGCTGCGGCCTCGAACACGACGGGACTATGGCTATGGCGATGATTGATTCCAGTGATTCCAATCTTCAATACCAAGCCGGGCCATCCCGTGTCTGAGACGACGAGATTGCTGCCGCCCCCCAAAACGAATAGTGGAAGTTTGCGACTGCGCGCAAAACTTACCGCCTCTCTGACCTCGGAGGAATTCCTGGCCTCTATGAAATAGCGAGCCGGGCCACCCACTTTCAGGGTGGTGAGCGGTGCCAGAGGGACGTTCTCTTGTATCAGCATGGCCACAAATCAACTATATATGAGCCGGAAATCTGTCAGGGAACGGCTGAACGCGCCCGGGGACTTGCGGGGCTGCGTTACAATTATTGCTGAGGAGAAAAAATGTATCCAGAAATAATGGTTATACCGATGCGCGAAGAGTTGACCCGGCTGGGAGTTCAAGAGCTGCGTTCATCCGAGGAAGTGGACCGTGCAGTGGCTAATAAACCCGGCACGACAATGGTGGTGGTCAATTCTATTTGCGGTTGCGCGGCCGGGCGTATGCGTCCCGCAGTCCGTGCGGCGCTGCAGAATGCCAACCGTCCCGAAAATCTGTATAGCGTTTTTGCCGGACAGGATAAAGAAGCTACCGATCGCGCACGTTCGTACTTTACTGGATACCCGCCATCATCGCCTTCCATAGCGCTGCTTAACGATGGCAAGCTGGTTTACTTGATGCAGCGCAGCGACATTGAACATCGCGAGGCGGCCGATATTGCCGCTGAACTGAAAATCGTTTTTAACAAATTCTGTTCTAAGCCTGTGAGTGTGAATTCTTAGCGTTTATCGCGACTGCCAGTCCAGCCAAAATGCAGAGGTCCTTCGTTGGGAGTTTCGCGCAAGCGCGGAACTCCGCTTCTTCAGGATGACATCATCCCAGATGACATTTGAGTAATTGCTATTTGTCCACGCGCATGAAGGCGCCGGTGCTTGCGTTGACCACAACTCGCAACTTTGCGTCTTCCGGAGAGGATCCGTAGATTACGTGCCACATCAACTCGCTGGTGTTGTGGTTCCAGTCAAGCTTGTAAATCACCGGAGTGTTCGGATTTTTCGTCAGCAGTTTTTCGCCACCGTGTTTCTGAGCGACCTCGAGAGCTTTATCGGAATCCACTTTCAGATAAACGATGTCAAATACCTGCGTGGATGAATTTGTAGGGCTATAGGTATCCTCGGTGCCAGGCGTAATCCCGCGCGCGGGCGCCCCCTCGGCGTCAGTTCCGGACCAATCGTATGGTTTGGCGCCATGTCCAGTTGGCGATGCAAACAATGCATGCCACACGGCTGACTTGCCATCCTGTCCTTTTGAATCCGAGGTAGGCTGCGATTCCACACTGAATGGCTGAGCGTCGCGCGCCCAGCCGTGGGCGGCAATGTACATTTTCTGAAAAGCGGTGCGTCCAGTTTCGAATTCTGCCGGTCTAGGTTGCGGCTTCTCGGCCGGTTTACTGGGCTGGCTAGAGCATCCGGATAACAGAGAGATTGCCAGCAGTGCCATCGAGAGTTTATGCATGACCGGAGGCTCCTTAAATTTGAAACTCGTGCGTCCGAAAGTTGATTCGCTAAAAACTTGCAAACGGGAGTGTATCAGGGGTTTATTCTACTTTTTGCGAAAAACATTCCAAACCCGAGGCAGGTCGTGGATCCGGTCTTAGCAAATTTGCGCAAGGAAGTCGAGTCCGTCTGCGAGGGTATGTCAACGGATGCGATGGCACGCCACTCGGAGGGGAAGTGGAGCGCGGCGGAAGTCCTGGAACATCTCAGCCTCACGTATGGCGGCACTATTAAAGGCTTCCAGCGCTGTCTGCAAGCGGGAAAGCCGTTGGCAACCGCAGCCACTCTAAGATCTCGCATCGGCGCATATGTGGTAACAAGCTTGGGTTATCTCCCCGAAGGACGGACCGCTCCGGAGAACACCAAGCCCAAAGGAAAGTCGATGGAAATGGTACGCGATACGATCGGACCGCTGATTGCTGAGATGGATGAGCTGATAGGGAATTGTGAACGCCTTTATGGTTCCAGCATTTGCTTGCTGGATCACCCTATTATCGGTCCGTTAACTGCGCGCCAGTGGCGAAGATTTCACTGGATACACGGGAAGCACCATCTTAAACAAATCAAACGATTGCGCGAGACACAACGCTCGTAGCCGGACTTCTAAATCTTGTAGGCAAAGTAAAAGGCCCCCGGTGTTCGAGGGCCTGAAGTTTTTGCTCGCTATTCGCGCGCGGATGATGGCACGCCCGACTTTCGCGCGTCCTCTTGCATGTCGCTGAGTTTTTGTTTTGCAGACTCGAGGGCTTTTTGCTTTTCGTCAACCTGCTGCTTGAATTTTCCATCTTCTTGGTCCCAGCCTCCTGGAGCTCGTAGCCGGTTCCCTGCGTCGGAATAGAAAGCTGCGGCTCGCAGCCGGTATTCACGCTGCACAACATCCAACTCGCGCGCGGCCAGGTCCACCAGTTCTTTTTGCTTGGCGAGTTTCTCCTTCCATTGTTCCAGTGCTTGTTTTCGCGCCTCGGCAGTACCATCACTTTGTTTGGTGTTGTCGGTTGCCTGCTTGCCGGAAGCAACAGATGCAGCGTTAGGATCGCTGCCTTGGGAAGAAGCAGAGTTTGCTGGCTCGGCGGGCGCAGTTCCCACTACGCTCAACTTATCGTTCGCGGGCAGATTGTCGTTGTCGTAACGCTTGGCGGACGTGGGTTTCTTATCCGTGTCCTTAGCCTTGTCCTTGCGCACAGCGCGCGCATAGTCTCCCAGCGATTCTTGAGCGCTGGCCAACGTGGCCATACCATAAGCCAGAAATGCCGCCACCACGCTGAGATATACAATACGTTTCATAGTCATTGCCTCCATGTTCTGATCCCTTTTTGCCGCGAACTCTCTGTCTAGACTCCCGAAGCTCCCTTCGCGGCGGTATTGCTCAAAAAGCTTCCTACTGCTGCCTCCAAATGTTCCGTTTCTGAAATGATGTCCTGGCCCACTTGCCTCGCTAATTCTAGGTCGGTGCTCTTAGCCAGTGGTTGCGCGTAGCCGCGGATGGCGGCCAGCGAATTGCGAAATTCCAGAGCTACTGATAGCGAAGTCTCCTCGCGGAGCGACTCGCGCGCTTGCATATCGCGGATTTCAGTCTGGTCATTCAACAGGCATGTGAGTCCAAAAGACTCTCCTGTCGGAGATTGCACTGCTGCGAGCGTGACGTCGAGCATGCGTTCGTGACCAGCAGGCGTCAGATATTGCGTGTCTAAGCGCCGGACAGAATGTTTCTGGAGCAAACTCTCGACAATTAAACTCGCCAGCTTCTGGCGTGATTCGCCAGACGAGGCCGCAGTGGCGTTTCGGAATATCTCGTCCGCGCTCATTCCCAGAGGAGATGAAAAACCCAGAATCTGTTTGGCGGCGGAATTCGCCTGGCGAACTAACCCGTTGGAAGTGAAAAACAGAACGCCGCAGGAGAGGCTTGAAAGTAGCGAGGCGCTTATCGTCTCGGAAGTTTTTGCCCGACGTTTTTCTGTTTGCTGAACGCTCTGCAATTCGTGCTTCTGCTGCTTCAATTGTTGAATGACCGCGCTGTAAGTCTCCAATGGGAGAGCATCGCGCGAGCTGAAATCAGTTGGCAGCGCCGCTTCCTCGAGCAAGCCGCGACGCAAACGGCGCATGATAGCGATTCCAAAGAAGAGCGCAAACCCTGCCGCGATCAGCAGCAGGAGCATGCGGACCACAATCGGATTACCCAGTAATCTCATAGCAGCCGCCAGTACCAGCGCAGGAACTGGTCTCCGAAAAAAGCCGCAGCCAGGGCCATGGTTCCAAGGAAAACTCCAAAAGGCATCTGATAGCCACGTAGCGCGACAGTCGCTGATTCCCATGCTCGTTTTCTTGCTTGGCTTGACGGGGTATTGCCGTGAGCGGAATAACGTCGAGTCCGTTTAATCCAGACTGACAAAACCGTCCACACCCCAACAATCGAGCCGGCAATTGAGCCCGCAAAAATAGTGAAGATGGTCAATCTCAAACCGAGAAATGCGCCTACCATCGCCATCAGCTTGACGTCTCCAAACCCCATGCCTTCGACACCGCGAGCGCGCAAGTAAATGGCGCCTGCGCCGTAGATGAATGAAGCCCCGACGAAAGCTCCGACAAGTGAATCCAAAAACGACAGCAATTGTGACGCAAGCCCGGAATGCGATTGCATGAACTCGGCACTGGGTAGGAACTGCGAGACCAGGTCGTTCACCGGCACCAGGAGACTAAAAACCAATCCCAGTGCAACTCCGGTTAGCGTCATTTTGTCAGGAAGCAGGTGCGTTTCGGCGTCAGTGAATATCAGCCCGAGCAGCAGAAAACCGAAGCAGCAATATTTGAGCGCGCTCAGGGTGTATCCAAAATGCAGATAGCAGAGCAGGAATAGTGCGCCTACTAGCAATTCGACGATCAGGTAACGCGGCGAAATCGGCAATTTGCAGTTGCGGCAACGGGCACGCAAAAGTAGCCAGCTTAAGATGGGCACGTTATCGTAAAAACGAATACCGCGCTTGCAATTTGGACAGGCGGATCCCGGGTGCACAGTGGACAAACCGAGCGGCAGGCGATAAATACACACATTCAGGAAGCTGCCAAAAGCCAGCCCCAGAGCGAAAATCACCGCTGCTATGAGAGGATCTGCCATTAAGTTTTGTGACACGAAAAACTACTTGATTTGGCTTAATTATAGGGGGTTCCAGAGGCAGGGCGCAGGCACTAAAGTCATTGTACGTGCGGGCATTCTGAAGGTATTAAAAGGCCACTGCAAGCTCAGTCCGAGGCCTGCAAGGGGGAAAATCGGGGCACGCTGAACGTGCCCCGTCCAATCCAATCCTAAGGCTGGTTGGGTACATCCAACTGCTGGCGTCCTTCGCGAGGACCCTTGCTAGTCTCGACGACTGTAACCGGAGCTTGCAGATGGAAGGTCAACACGGTCTCGGAACCGAGGTTTACCTGCTGGCTTTTGCTGGCAGCCTGAACGCCGCCGCCAACTCCCGCGCCTGCGGCAGCCCCGATGCCTGCCCCTTTGCCGCCTCCCGCGAGACCTCCGATAAGGGCGCCAATCAGAGCACCTCCGCCTACTTTCTCGGCGGTGTTTTTGCCGCGCGCGCTGCCTTCGCGGCTGAACTGGTCGGTCTGGATGTTGTAATAGCGATCTCCAACCTTCATGCGATCAAGTTGTAACTGTAGAACCGACTTGCCGGCAAATTTTCCAGCGCTCTGCAGGTTCGCGATGTGTCCTTCAACGTCGTAGCCTGCTGGAACGACTGTCTCGCCATCAATCGAGATGGGCGAATCCAGCGTGGCGTGAAACGTTTGCCCGGACTGGCTCGTCTGGGTGTCAATGGCGTCCACAAGCCGGATAGCGAGCTGCGTTCCCGACGGAATCGTGACTTTGCGGGGCGGAGGCGGCGGTGCCGGAGCGGCTGCCGGTGCCGACGCCGGCGTTACATTATTTGCTGAAGAATTTGAAGCTGTAGATGAAGGGGGGACCTGAGACTGGTTCTGTGCGACGTTGTCTTGCGAAGAGCGATTCTCAGAACTTCGTCTTTCGTTCGCATAGGACGATGAGGAAGATTTCCTTCGCGGTCGGTCGCGTTTCTCTGGAGTCGGTCTGACACTCTCAGGCGGGGGCTGTTGCGCTTCCGGTTCAACTGCCATCTGGTCGGGAGGAGGAACGGCCGCCGGAGAAATCTGCAAATTATTGACGACTTGTCCAACGCCTGGCACTGCGGATGCATAGCGGGCAGCAGTGTCGCGCTGCGTGTTGTTATCCACGTTCCCCGTCAGGGTAACGGCACCATGCACCGAATGGACGGTGATCTGCTTGTCCTGTAATCCTGAATCAGCGCCTAGTTTGGTCTGGATGTCTGACGCGATTGCGGAATCGTTCGGGGCCTTATTGCAACCGACGGTTGCGCCGAGTACGACCAGCAAAAAAAGCAAAACGGGAGAAATAAAAATTCTCTTATTCATGGCTGCACTCCTGATTGGAAGCTATGCGTACTATTTTAGATGCAGACGTGGCGGATTTTCTCTGTAAAAAACTGTCAGCATCCGCTGCGACGCGAAGAGGCGGCGAAAGACTTAGGTTTCGGGAGAAAAAGCCGTCAAAGTGCTCAATTTTGACGCAGGAATTTGTAGTCCAATATGCTGACCGCCATGGCTTTTGGATCCGATTGCTGTGAAGACGGCTTTGTACGGATCAGGCGGGCTTGGCATAGAACGGAGCTGTTTTTTTGGCCGGAAATTTCTTCCGGCATTTCGAACACCATCTCCACCAGCGTGTTATCTGGAAACTGTTGCGGACCGCGAACCAGAACGCCGGACTGGCTGAGATTTTCGATGGTTCCCTCATACCAGGTGCCAAGATTCTTGACGCGATAGCGTACTGGTGTCTGTAGCTTGATGCGGCGCGCGCGCGGGACCCAGCTTGGCTTTGCCTTCGCTCCACGTGTTGTCTTTGCCTCCGCAGGCTTGGCGCTCGTTTGCTCAACCAGTTCTGTGCGTCGCATGGCGTTCCAGTCGTACTTATACTGAACGGCACAAAGCAGACAAACCTGATAATAATCGCCGTCTGCCACGCGTCTGGGCCACGAAAACTCGTGCGAGCAGCGGTTGAGCTTAAGGACTTCTAACAACTTTTGCGCCATAAAAAATGACTCCCGCGGAACACTGGATGAGTCATCATCTAACGAGCCTGTTAATTTGAGTAGGTTACTTTCGTGCATCTGGCAGAGGTAATCTTGTGGGCTTTGAGAGGCAAGTTTTGAGCGAACTCAAACCGGCGGACGATGTGACAGCATTTGTCATGGCTGGTGGGCGCAGCCTCCGGATGGGGGAGGGTAAAGATAAGGCGATGTTGGACTTTGGAGGCCAATCGCTGCTCCAGTGTGCAATGGGTGTGGCCAGCGAGGTGTCGTCTGAGGTCAGGATTGTCGGGCCGGCGAGCACCCTCGCATCGTTGGGAACAGTAGTAGAAGACGTACACCGCGGGCATGGGCCACTCGGCGGGATCCATGCGGCCTTGCGCAGCAGTCGCACTGGGCTCAATCTGGTTCTGGCGGTGGACATGCCGTTGATGGAAGCACATTTTCTCGAATATCTAATTTCGAAGGCGCGAGAATCCATGGCGCTGGTGACTGTTCCCATGGTTGGAGGGAGGTATCAGCCGTTGTGCGCGGTTTATCACTTGGACTTTGCTGAGATTGCGCAGGCGGCGCTGCTGGCCGGCGAGAACAAAATTGATGCGCTGTTTGCGGGCATCGAAACGCGTGTGATCGGGGACCAGGAGTTAGTGGCGGGAGGATTTTCGCCGGACATATTTATGAACGTGAATACTCCAGTGGAATTCGAACGCGCACGGCAATTCGTAAAATCGAAGATTATTTCGTAGTGGCGACATTTAAGATGGTGCTAAATAAAGACGACACGCTCTCTGTGAATTAGAAATTCAGAAAATATGAGCAGACCCCAACAACCTATCGGTCCCTATATCGCCTTCCAGGACGTCTCGAAAGCTTTTGGTAGCAATGTGGTGCTGGATCGAGTTACGTTCGACGTGATGCCGGGCGAGACGGTATGCATTCTGGGACGAAGCGGAGTGGGTAAATCGGTTTCTCTCCAGCAGATCATGGGATTTCTTAAAGCTGATTCGGGGCGAGTCATCGTGGCCCATGAAGACATCACCGATTACTCCGGCGATGAGATGGAGCGGATAAGAAAAAAAGTCACCATGGTATTTCAGAACGGCGCTCTCTTCGACTCACTTTCCGTGACTGAAAATGTCGCGTTTCCTTTGCGCGAGCGCAAAGACCTCGACGAGGAACATATTCTGCAAATTGTTTATGGAATGCTGGAAATGGTGGGCGTAAAAGACCTGGGCGATCTTTTCCCCCCGGACTTGTCAACCGGTATGAAACGCTCAGTGGCGATTGCGCGTGCTCTGGCAGCGCAACCGGAGTGTGTTCTCTACGATGAACCGACCACCATGGTGGATCCCCTGATGGCGCAATTGCTGGGTGATCTCATTAAGCGGCTTAAGACGCAACTGCACTTGACCAGCGTTGTCGTCACTCATGACATGCGACTGGCCAAAAAACTGGCGGACCGGGTGGTATTCCTGCACGAAGCCAAAGCGATCTTTTTCGGGACCTACGCGCACATGGAGGAAAGCGACGAACCCGTGATACAAGAATTTCTTGAACTTGATCGTTTGGAATTGAGAGTTTGAAGGCAGAAAATCTGGTTGTCCCTAAAACCCCTCAGCTACTAAGCGCTTCAATGTTAGGGGAGAATCCCCCTGCTGTGATCCCATCATCTTCTCGATGTATTTTGCCACTAAGTCCATCTCAAGATTAACTGGGTCGCCTGGGGGGAGAGATTTCAGATTAGTCATATCGATGGTATGCGGAATAATTGCGACTTCGACCTGGACGTCCTCGATCTTGGCGACGGTCAAACTCACGCCTTCGATTGAGAGCGAGCCGCGCGAAATTACGTAGCGGGCAAGCGCTGCGGGAATCTCGATGCGAAGCCGGTAATCCCCGGCCTGCAAGCTGTCTAAAGCGATGAGTTTGCCGATACCGTCTACGTGACCCTGCACAATATGTCCGCCAAATCGTCCATTGGCGCGCAACGGAAGCTCGAGGTTGACCAACGCGTCTTTCTTGATTCTGGAGAATGAGGTCACATCCCAGGTTTCTTGAGCGAGGTCGGCGGCGAATGAGGAGGAAGTGATATCCAACGCAGTGAGGCATACGCCGCTGACCGCGATGCTGTCACCTGCCTTCAACTCCCTTGTGAGTTGAGAAGCTTCTACTGTAATACGCCTGACACCGCGCTGATTGCTGACGCTCACAACTCGTCCTACTTCTTCAATGATGCCGGTAAACATTCATCTCCTTAAGTGTTTTTTCTCGCGCTGCGTTCAATCGCAGTAGGGATCACGTAAATACCCTTCCACTGCAAAATCGTCGCCGAAACGATGCAGACGTAAAGACTTTACATGAGGCGCGTGCCTGAGCGAAGGGAAGCCATCCCCGGAGGCGAAGGGCACACCACCCGTTCCCGCGAGGATCATAGGAGCATAGAACAGAAAGACCTTGTCCACCACCCCGGAGGCCAATGCGTCCTCGTTGATCAGGCTGCCGCCTTCGATAATCAGGCTGGTGATTTCAAGTTTTCCTAAAAGTTCAGCAACTGCAGAAAACGTCGGACGACTGCGCGCGCCCGAGGAAGCAATCTGCTGCACGCGAACTCCGCGCTCCTGTAAAGCCTGTTTTTTGTGTTCGTCGGATGAAGAGCAAATCACAAGCACATCATCGGCGGCAGTTTTCACGATGCGGGATTCAATCGGAATGCGAAGCTGCGAGTCGAGAATGACGCGCAACAACGGGCGGCGGCGGGGACGTCCGGTCCGGTCGGTGAGTAGAGGATCGTCGACGATCACTGTTCCAACGCCCGTGAGAATCGCATCGTGCTGGTGGCGAAGCTCCTGCACATGCGAGCGAGCGGTCTCACCTGTAATCCACTCGCGGCCGGCTTCGGAACGATCTCGTGCCACCCATTTATTCTCTCCGCCTGCAGGAGGGGCAATTTTCCCGTCGAGTGTCATCGCTGCTTTCAATGTCACGAGCGGTGTTTTATGGCGAATATATTTGGCGAATGCTTCATTTAGGGTGGCAGCTTCTTCTTCCAAAATTCCGCTCGACACAGCGATGCCCGCGTCTCGCAGACGCTGAAAACCTTTGCCCCCCACCAGGGGATTCGGATCCTTCATCGAAGCGACCACGCGAGTGATACCAGAGGAAATAATTGCTTCGGTGCAAGGTCCACTGCGCCCGTGATGAACGCATGGCTCAAGATTGACGTAAATAGTCGCGCCGCGGGCCCGCTCTCCGGCTCGCTCAAGAGCGACGATCTCTGCATGTTTGGTTTTCGAGTACTCGTGGAAGCCTGAGCCAACGACGGTGCCGTTCGGATCTACGATTACGGCTCCGACCGAAGGATTTGGCGAGGTTAAAGCGATTCCTTGACGAGCGAGTGCAAATGCTTGACGCAAATACAGTTCGTCAGTGGTGCGATCGGTCATTTACGGGGCGTGAAAGTCAGCGCTCAGGCAAAAAGCGAATCCACAAAATCTTTTGGATTGAAGCGTAACACGTCGCCAACTTTTTCTCCCACGCCAACGTATCGCACTGGAATGCCAAGTTCGCGCGAGATCGCGATGACGACTCCTCCCTTGGCAGTGCCGTCCAGTTTAGTGAGCACGATGCCGGTGACGGCTGCCGCCTCTGTAAATTGACGCGCTTGTTGCAGGCCATTTTGTCCGGTGGTCGCGTCCATCACCAACAGTGTTTCGTGGGGAGCTCCAGGAATGATTCGCTGGGCAGTACGCCGGATCTTTTCAAGTTCGGACATCAAGTTCGCTTTGTTATGCAAGCGGCCGGCGGTATCCACGATCACGTAATCCGTGTGCCGCGCTGCGGCAGCCCGTAGCGCATCGTAGATGACCGCTGCCGGATCGCCGCCCGCCTTGGTGCGGATTACCTCAGTGCCGGTGCGCTGTCCCCACACTTCTAATTGTTCAATGGCCGCAGCCCGGAAAGTATCGGCCGCGCATAGCAGAACCGTTTTGCCGGAGTTGCGAAAAAGCTGTGCCAGTTTGCCGATCGTGGTGGTCTTACCGGTACCGTTCACCCCGACCACAAGAATTACCTCAGCTGCTCCGGCCGTCTTTTCCACCTGTGGAATATTGGCCCTCACGAGAATCGCCAGCAATTCTTCTTTCAGCATCCGCTTCAGTTCGTCTCCATCCTTGATCTGCTTGCGGTCTACTTTCTCGCGCAGCTTGGCGAGAACTTCATTCGTGGTAGTGCTGCCCAAGTCAGCGCCCAGAAGCGTACCTTCGAGGTCGTCCAGTGTCGCACGATCAATCTCTTTGAAGGCAACGACTTCTTCGATGCGCTCGGCGAGGTTCTCCCGCGTGCGAGTTACTGCTTCTTTCATCCGCTCAAAAAAGCCGGGTGTCTCTTCGGTGCTGCCAAAAAGGGTCTGAATCATAGGATGAAAGCCTTCGACAATCTTTAGATGAATTATAACTGCGATAGGGAAAAGCCGTGGCGGGGGGCCAGCGGGGGCGTGACTGCGGTGAAAATGACAATGCCTACAAAGAGTGGGCTAAAAGTGTTGCGTTTCGGCTTCGATTGGGACGCCCTCGATTGCTGGCGCAAGCGCTGCAGAAACTGGTGGCGCCGAAATCGCGGGTGCTGGGGTTGAAGATTTTTGAATACGAATCTCTCCACGCTCGTAAATCGCTTCCAGAGCAGCTACAGCGACGGGATCCAGACGTTTCCCAGCCAGTGAATGAATGATACGCAACGCATCTTTTGGATCGTGTGCCTGCTGATACGGCCTGTTAGTCGTCAAGGCGTCGAAGGTGTCGGCCACCGCGATAATGCGCGGCAGAAGAGGGATCTCTTCGTCTTTGAGTCCATGTGGATATCCGCGGCCATCGAGCGATTCGTGGTGCAATTCAATGCCGGGAATCATGTCCTTTAACTGCGCCACCGGACGCAAGATATTGGCTCCCTTGGTGGTGTGCGTTTTCATCACATCAAATTCTTCCGGAGTCAGAGCTCCCGGCTTTTTGAGAATCCGATCTTCGATTCCAATTTTTCCGACGTCGTGCAGTTGTGCCGAGACGCGGACGATCTCTAGGAAGTCATCAGGCAAGCTCATCTCAGTCGCAATCAATAAACAATAACGCGTGACGCGGTCGGAATGGCCGCGCGTGTAGGGATCTTTTTCGTCAACCGCACCTGCGAGCATTTGAATGGAACCCATGAAGAGGTCACGGTTCTCGTTGGCGGCACGCTTGAGGTCGAGGACGAAGTGCTCAAGTTCCTCTGACATGACATTGAATGTTGTCGCGAGTTCGCCAATTTCCGTGCGGCTCTTTAACTTCACTCGTTGGGAAAAATCTCCGCGGGCAATAGCCCGGCTTGATTCCGTAAGAACTTCGAGCGGATTGGTGATACGGCGGGCTGCGAAAATACTGATGGCGATGCTGACAAAGCCCGCAATGAGCGCCAGCAGTCTCGCGGTACGCTGCATTTCGTAGACTCCGCGATAAGCCTCGTCACGTGGCTTTTCCACGACGACTGCCCAATCCAAGTTGTTCACAGGACTGTAGGTACCGAGCATTCTGGTACTGTTTTTGCCCGGACCAAGATCAAATTCCCGAGTCGCGGCGACCATCTGCGCTTTGCTGCCTTGCTCCACGAAATTGCGAACGATTTCTTGGTTGGTCATGTCCTGGCCGGTAGCGTAATCCAGTGTCGCGCCCGCTACCAAGCGTCCGCGGCCATCCACAACATAAGGTGTTAACCCGCCACGGTTCACTTCCTGAAGTCGGCGGATAAGAAATTGCAAGTCAACGACCGAGCCAATCATTCCCAGAAAGCGTCCGCCGTACATCACGGGGGTACTTACCAGTACAACCGTGCGCTGAGATTTTCCATTGCCGACTACCAGGGCTTGTCCGTTGTATGCGCGTCCATCGCGAGCGGCGGTGTAGGCGCTCTCCAGTTCACGCTGCAAAAATGCGTCAGGAGCAATTCGTCCGGCGGAGATCCCCTTGGCTTCAGAATTCAACAGCGTAGCGTAGGCAAGATCTTCCGAAGATGAGACAAAATTTTCCAGCAACGCCCGCAGTTCTGGGGCTTCCACGTGCTCTGACGTGATATCTCCGCCACTGGCCACTTGCAATGCAGAAGACAAATTCGCCAACATCATGCGGAGAGACTCCTGGTGCTGGGAAATATCGTCCGCAAGAGATCGGGTAACCGTGTTCTGCAGAAGTCTTTCATTGGTGATCAGGCGTTCGCGATTGATCACCTCAATACGTTGCGAATAGAAATAAACCGGTACTACGCTGATGAGGACGAGCACACCCAGAATCACATACAGGATGGGCACACGCGACGGTAGTAGAGATTTCAGCGGCAAAGTCGTCCTGGCGTTTCGATACTCAGAGCTGATTTCAGTCCCTACATAATTTTACTTTGCACTGAATGAAGGGCTGCCAAGATAGGACCAGCACGCCATTACGAAAGTACCGCGCGGCCAGACATGTCGTGAGAGAAACACAGGAGATTGCAGGTTTTATAGACTGATTTCACTTCTGGCGGTGCGAGTCATCAGTGACTGGATGGCGTCTGCGGCAGACTTGTGCTCATACAGAAGCGCATACATCTGGTCGGCGATGGGCATTTCCACACCGTGAGTTCGCGCCAATCCAACTGCGGCCTTCGTCGAGAGCACGCCCTCCGCGACCATGCCATGCATTTCGGCGATGATTTCGGGAAGCCTGCGACCGCGACCAAGCTCCACCCCTACACTGCGGTTGCGCGAGAGTCCTCCGGTGCAGGTGAGCACCAGATCGCCGAGACCGGCCAGGCCGGCCATGGTCTCCTGGCGACCGCCGCAGGCAACCGAGAGGCGGGTGATTTCGGCCAAGCCGCGGGTAATCAAAGCCGCGACGGAATTGTGACCGAGTCCCAGGCCATCGCATATCCCTGCGGAGATCGCGATTATATTTTTAAGCGCTCCGCCCAGTTCGACTCCGACGACGTCATTGTTGGTGTAGATGCGAAAGCGAGGATCGCTAAATTCCCGCTGCACGGTTTCCGCCAACTCCGCGTCCCTGGAAGCGATGGTGATCGCGGTGGGATCTCCGCGTGCCACTTCGGCGGCAAAAGACGGTCCGCTCAGTGCGCCGACGCGAGGCTGAAATCCGCAGCCTGCGGCCACTGAAGTAATCACCTCGGTCATTCGCAGCAGGGTAGATTCCTCCAGCCCCTTGGTCGCGCTGACAAACTTCATCTCCGGTTTCAGAAAGGGAGACATTTTCTGAAATAAAGCCCTGCAATGCTGCGATGGCATTGCACTGACCACAATGTTCGCATCCCGCAAAACGTCCTGTAGATTGCCGCTGGCTGATACTGATTCTGGGATCGGGCATTGCGGCAGAAACATCTCGTTGAAGTGCTGCAACCTGACGGACTCGAGTACGGCCGGCTCGTGCGCCCAGAGTTTTACGTGGTGGCGGCCATTGCGTCCCAAGACAATCGCCAGCGCTGTTCCCCAAGCTCCGGCCCCGACGATGGCGATCTCGCTCATCTCAATCCTGTTCCGTTATTCATTTGTGTCCAAGCGAAAGGCGGGCTTCGGTTCCGTTCCGCAGACGATGTATGTTTTCGTGATGCCTGGCAATAATCAGGACTGAAGCGGTTGCCATGAGCACGATGAGCTTCGTATCGTGATAGCCGTCCAGCCACCAGGCCAAAATCGGAAGCAACGCGACCGCAATGATGGAGCCAAGCGAGACGCGCCGTGAAACCAGCGTGATCAGCGCAAAGACGCCAACCATGATCAGGATTGATCGCGGAGCTAGCAATGCAAAGGATCCTAATCCAGTGGCGACACCTTTGCCGCCTTGGAACCTCAGCCAGATAGAGAATACGTGGCCCAGAATCGCGAAGAGCGCTGCCACAACTAACAAACTCGTTTGATCAGGAAAAGCCGAGCGTGTGATGGGTACAGCGGCGAGACCTTTGAGTGCGTCGAGGACAAGAGTAGCAATTCCCAGCAGCGGGGAAGAGCGTGCGACATTGGTGGCGCCCACATTGCCGCTCCCACTCATGCGAACGTCTTCGCCGCGAAAAATGCGAACGAGGATATAGCCAAAAGGAATGGATCCTAGAAGGTAGCTCCAGACGGCTGTGAGTAGGATTGCGGACAAGATGCGATGGCCCGTTTATTTCAAATCGAAGCTCGCGATTTTCGTGTAACGAGAGCCTTCCGGCGAGATTCTACTCTCGAATAGAAAGACTTCATGGGCGGTCATGGTACCAAATCCCAGACTCTGCATGACCGCCAATTTTTCTTGCAAACGCTTAAACGCTGAGGCAGGAGCATTTCGCTTTGCACGAGCTAAGGTGAGGTGCGGATGAAATGGATGGTCTTCGCGCGGGATTCCCAGAGGCGCCAACGAGTCGTCCACGGTTCGCGCCAGTTTCGTTACCAGGACGACAGGTTCTATGCCAGCCCAAAAAAGCCGCGGCCTCCGTTCATCGGGAAAGAAACCGCATCCACGCGCTGATAATTGCAGTGCGGCGGTGCCGCTGCACGCAGCCAGCACTTGCTCTATCAGTTCACTCTTCTGAGGCGAAGCTTCTCCAATAAATTTCAAAGTCACGTGCAAAGATTCGGGGGGAATCCATCTTGCATGCGGAGCTAAGTGACGAACTTCATCTACAAAACGCTCAACACGTTCGCGAATGTCCTCATTTATATCGAGAGCGACAAATAGACGCATTGGACCTACTCGTTTTCAACGATGCGCAACACTATAAGATTTTATGCCGG